>NZ_MUFV01000004.1 GCF_002017875.1 Deinococcus sp. LM3
GGCGGCCATTAGCCTTCACCTTGACCGGAACCTGCGCCTGGAGCCACACGCCGACCCGGAGGCAGCTGATCCAGGCCAGGACGACCAGCCCGAACAGACGTTCCAGCCGGTCCGGGTGGGTGATGCCGGTCCGCTCCACATCGAACCCGCGGACCTTGAGGCTCGCGAACGTGCACTCCACCGACCAGCGAGCCCGGTACAGCATGCAGGTGTCCCACACGCTGAAATCCGTGGCAATGGCCACCAGGTCCCCCGCGGGGGACCTGGTGGCCACGACCTGCATCACCTCACCGTAGACGTTGGCCCGCTCGGCGAGGCACCGCACCTCCCCGACCTGCAGATCTCCAAACCACGTGTCCACGCGCAGCTCGTCCACGACAGCGTTCTTCCGGATGCGGATGGCCCGTTTGATGCCCTTGCGTCTCAGGAACCGGAACCACTCCCCGCCGATGAATTCCCGGTCAGCGACCAGGCCCTTCCAGCGGCCCGCTGGAAGGGCCTTCAGGAGTCGTGAGACCAATTGGATGCGCCGGACCGTGCCGCTGTTGCCGTCGTGATCGAGAGCGGTCCAGACGAGCGGCACCGTGTACCCGTGCAACACGACGCCGAGGACCAGGAGGTTCAGGGGCGACTCGCCACGCTCCCAGGTCGTCCGGTCCATGCTGAGCAGCAGTTTCCCAGGGGGCAGCAGGGCCAGCAGGAAGGCCAGGAACACCGGTCCAGTCAGCTGGGGATCCCGGCACCCTCGTTCCACCCGGCGTTTCTTCGCGTCGAGGGAGCTTGCCCCAGGCAGGTGGGCGCACAGGTCACTCTGGTTCACGCTCCTCGCGGTCACCATCGCGAAGATCACGTCCACGACACGCTGCAGCGTGTCGTGGCGCAGGAAGGGCACGCAGGCTTTGAAATGGCGGGTGAGTTCAGTACGCTGGAGATCGGCGGGTTCTGGGATGGTCACACACCCAAAACACCGCCGTTTGTTGTGCCGATTCGCGACCGATCATACGTTCAGGAATTTTGCGTCCAGCACAGCCTCAACCTGAAGATGTCCGGTACAGAGGACGAGCCGATTTAACCAAGTGCACAGGGCCTGCCCGACATGTTCTCGGCTAACCTCTTAACCAACACTGGAAATTTTTATGGATATGGTCGTATTTGAATGGCGGGAGCCGCGTGACATTCTGTGCTGCACGTCAGCCGTCTCGTGCTGCAGCGCGAGACGAACAACGGAGATTTGCAGAACGCGCCGACCGTGGATATCGTGGCGGCCAGGCGCTTGTGGCAGTGCGCATGAAGACCAAGTCCCCCGTAACGGGGCCCGGTACTCGCAGACTCACTCCAGCCCAGCCAGGAGACAACCTGTGGGCAGTGAACAGAACAACGTTCAATTTGTGCGCTGGCTGGTGCTGGTCATCCTCGGGCTGATCACCCTGGCGTTGGCGCCGACCACGGTGGTCTACCGCTTGAGCTGGCGTGAGGAAATCCGAAGGGCGCCACACGATGTGCTGGCGTTGGGGTATAGGGGCATGGTAATTCCTCTGGGCTACGGCGCGCTGTCCCTCCTGGCCTTGGGCGCCACGATGAGCTTTTACACACTGACGTGCCCAAAGCGCTGGCAGGGCAAGTCGGTGCCGAGGTCGCTGGGGACTGACCCTCCGGCGTAAAGTCTTTCAGGCGGTCCGCCTGTGGTGCCCGTCAGGCCGTGTGTCAGAAGCCAGTTGGGTAAGTTAGGTCGCCGACGCGAACTGCTGTGGTCCTTGACGTGCAAGGCAGTCTTCAGCGCCCCGTCAGGGCTTCATACGCGGCATTGATCTGCTTCATCCGCTGTTCGGCCAGCAGCCGGAACTCTGGCCCCAGGCTGGCGACCCGTCGGGGTGATACTGCTTGGCCAGTCGGCGGTAGGCCGCTTTGATGTCCTCCAATGTCGCGGTTGGGGACACCTCCAGCACCTCGTGTGGGGTGGACGCAGCGGCCTGAGGTGTGGTGCGCTCCTGCAGGGCGCCCACCAGCGCCCTGGCGTCCCCCCGCGCGGCCCAGAGGTCACCCACGGGTGTGAAGGCGGTGTCTTTCGTGCGGGGTTGCCACACCACGCCCTGGGCCTGAAGTTGCCGGGCAGCCAGGGTGACCTGCTCGTAAATCTCCGCCCAGCTCTTGGCCCGGTCCCCCTTCGGGGCACTGAGGTCCATCTCGTCGGTGCGGGCCTTCACGTCCAGGGCAAACCGTTCACCATTGCCGGTGATGAGCAGGGCGTCCGCGTCGCCGCCACGCGCCAGGATGATGCTGGTTTCCAGGGTCCAGCCGGTTGGGAGTGCCGCCTGCAGGTCCCGGAGCGCCTGCGCTTCGACCGCGGCCGTGGGCGGCGGGGTCCGCCTGTGGGGCCGCGCTGCCCGTCAGGTTCTGACGCATGGCGTCCCAGGCCTGGAGCTGCTGGGCCAGGGTGACCTGATCGGCGATCAGGGTGGTGACCCCGCGGCTGAGGCTGGTCTCGTACTCGCCTTCGGCGCGCCGGGGTTTGTGGCGGCGGCCACGGCGCGGAGGAGGACGCCCTGGGAGGCAGCAGCGGGAGTGGCCAGGGTCATGGGGGATGGCTGCACTGTACTGGCTGAGCGCCGCGCGGTTCTACAGATGTGTGTGGTCTGCCCCCCGAAAACTGGACGGGATGAAGTAGAGAGTCAGGCTCGCCCCCGCCAGCCGTAGGCTGGGAAGCGAGGCCCCTATGAAAAACCGGCAGTTCAGCGAAGATCAGATCATCAAGCTGCTCCAGGACGCCAAAAAGGGTGAGAAGCCAGTCGAGGACCTGTGCCGTGACTTCGGCTGCAGTCCGGCGTCCTTTTACGCCTGGAAGAAGAAGTACGGCGACACCACTGTTGGCGAAGCCAAGCGGCTTCGCCAACTCGAGAAAGAGAACGCCCGCCTGCTGAAAATAGTCGGGCAGCAACGCCTGGAAATCGATGCGATGAAGGACGTGATCCAGAAAAAGCGGTGACGCCCGCCGAGAGACGGGCGGCAGCGAGGCAACTCGTTGCCGCCCAGTCAAGCCCGAACGGGCTTGCCTCCTGGTGGGCATTCCCAGATCCACCTGGTACTACCGTCCGAAGCCGCGTCACGATGGGGATCTCCGGCAGCGCATTCGCGAACTGGCCCTTGTGCATCCTCGACGCGGGTACCGGTTCATTCACGCGCTGCTCGTCCAGGAGGGACATCGCATCAACCGGAAGAAGGTCCGGCGCATCTGGCGCGAGGAGCACCTGACGGTCACGACCAGGCGCCGGAAGAAGATCCGCACTGGGGCGAGTGTTCCCATGCAGGCTGAGTTCCCGATCACGTGTGGACGTATGACTTCCTGTTCGACCAGACGTTCGGGGGGACAACGCTGAAGATCCTGACGCTGACCGACGAGTTCACCCGTGAATCCCTGGCGCTGCGGTGGCGGCGTCCTTCACATCCCTGGATGTGAAGGACGTGCTTCAGGACGTCATCGCGGCGCGTGGTGCACCCAGATTCATCCGGAGTGACAACGGGCCAGAGTTTATGGCTCGTGACCTGGGCATCTGGTTGGCTGTGAATGCGGTCGGCACCCGGTTCATTGAGCCGGGGAAGCCCTGGCAAAACGGCTACGCCGAGAGTTTTCACTCTCGGCTGCGGAGGAATGCCTGAATCTGGAGGTGCTGTACTCGCGCGGCACGCCCAGGTGGTGCTGGATGGCTACCAGGCGTTTTACAACGAGAGGCGGCCACATTCGTCGCTGGGCTACCGAACCCCTCACGAGCATGCCGAACAGTCCAGGGGGCGGCCGAACGCCCCCCTGTGCGGACAGAACACCGCACAGGCGAACGTCCGACCTTCCCCTGGTCAGGCAGGAACCGCTGATGATGTACCCTGCTCTTGAGCCGAGTCTCTACTCGAAACTGTCCAAAATTTGGGGCCAGCCCATGTGCAGAAACGGAGGCGCCCCGAGCTCCACCTGGAGAGGAGCACAGGCTCAAGGCAGAAGACACCAGGCTGAGTCAGACAGGGCACGTGTCCATGCTGCTGACCTGCGGATGACAATTGAGGGGCCTGCTTCACCACCGCGTATCCGGCCAGCCAGGAGTGTGTGCGGCGGCAGCCACACGAACGCCTTGCACGATCTGTGCGCCGACTCCGCCCATGCCCACCGCCATAGGCTGCTTCTGCGCACAGGGCCTCATGCCTATGGCCACTGGGGCCTGGCCCCCAGCACCCGATGTGCTGCTCACATGTGCATGACAAAGCACGAGGGCTGCTCTATGGTTGTGCGCGCCCCGGTTCAGGGTCGCTCATCCAACATCACGATCTCATTTCGTCGTGTCGACTCGACACGGCTTGGGCCCCGTATGCCGCCGCGTGCTTGTCGTCTGCCGACAGCACAACGTTAACTATGGAAAGGAGTTAAATGCTGACATCGAGTTTGCCCACACAGGAGCTTGTTGAGAAGGAAATGTGGCAGTTTTTTGCCCGTGGCAAGGCCGGGTGTATTTTCGCCGCTGTTGCGGCCCGTCGGCCAGACTTTTTTCGCTGGCGGCAAACCATTGTGTGGAAACCGAGTATTTTGGAAATTGATCGGAGTATTGCAGAGGCACTGAGCGCAAAAAAATGTCTCGACGTTAACCCTGGTGTTTCCAACAGTGACTTCAGTGAGAGACTTACGTGTGCTGATTGGCATGATACGAGCGAGTGAATTCCTCTTCGTCGAAGACGAGGTGAGTCACGACAACCTCCTCTGCCTTGGCATTCGGGCCCGCATCGGCCCGTTGACCTCATGGGTCACTGGATTTGCGACGCATGCCGACATGCCGGTCACCGACGCGCGCCCTATACCGCCTTGACCCTGCGGATTAAACCCCGCCCGAAGTACAGCGCGGTCATGAAAAAAGCGCCAGAGAATGTTATACATCTCGCCGATATGAACATGCGGGGCCTGAGTCGGGAGCAGTTTCAACAGTACTGGGATCTTTCGCATACACATACAGCGCGACTCCTTGGTCACAAACCAAATATCTTCAGTGCAGCAAAAACGACTTTTGTTCTGCCGCGTCGCCACGAATGAAAATTCACGCTCTCTACCACCGGGCGGCACATGGGCACCCTGGGCGGCGCACAGAACAGCTCATCCTGACCTTGGCGGGCATCCAGGGCCATTTTCCGACGTCCCCTGTGCGGCAGGTGCTGGCCACAGACCTCCATACCCTCCATCAACTGGGATTGGAGCCTGGGGTTTTGAAAGAAGATCTGGTCCTCCAGGATATTGATCTTCACGCCCTCGCCTCTGGCAGTGAACTGGTCTTCGGCGCGGTGCGCTTGCGCCTGACGGTTCACTGCGAACCCTGCAAACAGGTGGGGACCTCCGTCTCCACGCGCACGTTGATGCACCGGCGTGGCTACCTCATGCAGATCATGGCACCGGGTCCGCTGACCCTGGGAAGCCCGGGTCACGTCCGGTCAGATGTGTATGAGGAGATCCCATACCGGGCGGTGGACCGGGTCGCGTGGTACTTGCGACGACTGGACGGTCCGATTGCCAGTACACAGCTCATGGAAGCGCTTGGATTGCCAATGGGCATGTGCCGTGCGCTGCCCCGAATGCTCCGGCACATTGACCCGACCGATGCCGGCAAAGTGACGTTTAAAAGCGCTGAGCGCCGTGCCCGTGCAGAGCGCCTGGCGACGCAGGCGAGAGGCCAGATATGACGCCAAACGGTGGAAAATTTATTGTTGTCTTGGGTGGCGATGGGGCCGGGAAAAGTACGTTGTTACGTACTCTGAAATCAAGCGGTTACTGCACGGTGGACTGGCGCGCCATGCAGGCAGACCCCGCCCTCGCCCAGGTGTATGGCTGGGCCCTGCACAGTGACTCGTCAGAAATCCGCCGACAACTTCAACCAGTCACACGAGCGTTGGACTTCATCAAATTCTATGTGGCGCTCTATGAACATGTTATCCGGCCTAAACTTGATGCTGGACAGGATGTCATCGTTGACTCGTACTACTTTAAATCATTCGCCAAAGAGATCCTCTTCAATGAGCGTGTTGATATCATGGGCAGTCTCCGCCATCTCTTGCCATTGCCCGACGCCATTGTGTATTTGCACGTCAGCCCAGAAATTTCCCTGCTCCGGCGAGGACAGCGGTTCTCCGGCCACGAGTCGTTTGATGGGGCCTGCACGCAGAGTTTCATTCACTTTCAGGATCGTCTCAAGTACGAAATCAACAATCTGATCCGCGACATTGATCGCTGCGATGTGGCCGTAGATGACAAAGATGCAGATGCGGTGGCTGCTGCAGTCTTCAAGCACTTTGCGCTTATAGGAATTCGTCCGATGAACGGACTGATGGAGGCACATGACGCCGCATCCTTCGCCTAAAGAGATTGTCATTTATGACCTGATCGGGATCGGCCTTGGTCCCGCCCAGCTCTCCTTCCTGATCGCGTGCGCTGAGCAGTCTGAATTGGCTGGTTGGAAGATGCTGCATTTGGAGCGGGGCGCTTCCTTTTCGTGGCATGCGGGCATGAGAACGGCCTACAGCATGATTCAGATGTCTTACCTGAAGGATCTGGTGACACTGCGTAATCCCCAAAGTGCGTTTACGTATATTAGCTTTTTACATGACCAGGGCCGTCTTCAGCAGGCAGCCAATCTGAACGATTACACGCCATCGAGATTCGAATATGCACAGTATCTCAGTTGGGTGTTGAACAAGCTCGCCCCCAACGTGCGTTACTCTGCCGAAGTCACCAATCTTGACAAGGTGTGCCTGCCTGAGCACGGAGAAGTCCTCCAGGTCACCTATCAAGACCCCCAGGGCCGCCGCTCCATCGAGTACACGCGGAATATTTACCTCGCGGCAGGAAAAACGCCCTTTGTTCCTGAACACTTGCAAGTCGCTGGCGGGGAGCAGGTGTGGCACACCTCGCACTTCAGCACGGCACTTGCGCACATCCGCAAACACCCGGCGCCCCGGGTGGCGGTGGTCGGCAGTGGCCAAAGTGCAGTTGAAGCACTCCTGACATTGCAAGACGCCTGTCCAGATCTCGAGTTGCACGCCATCTCTCGGGGCCAGCTGTTCCGCGCGGTTGATGCCAATCCGTATGTCAACGGCTTTTACACGTGGGAAAGTGAGCAACGTTTCCACCAGGCAGATCAGGCGTGGCGAGGGCAGGTCCGGGCCGAGCTGTCAAACTCAAACTACGGTGTCGCTGACGTCCGGCTGCTCAATGAGTTGGCCCGACGTGACTATGACGATCGCATCCTTGGTCGCCAACGCTTGCACCGACATTCCCACTGCGAAATTCTGGCCATCGATGAGGAGTCGTGCCTGCTGACTGTGACGCTGCAGGACAGGCAGATTGGTGGTCGACGCGTGCTCAACGTCGATTTTATCGTCTTTGCGACGGGGTATCACTCCGACAACATCAGGGACCTAACAGCTCCAGTCGAATCCTGCGTCGCCACCCCCGGGCAGCAGCTGACCCCTCACCCAGCTGCCGCCTGCCACATTTTGATTGCCGGTCAGAATGGGCCTTCATCCGGTCTGGCAGAAGAGACCATCACGAGCCTGGCACTGCGGGCAGGCGCCCACGTGTCCTTGCTGCTTCACCTAAATGCCCACCGGTTGTCTCCGGGCCCTGGGGTGCAGAGGCGCCCATCTGAGGAAGCCCACCCGACCGGACAAGTGCTTGTGCCATCGTGAACCCAGGGTGGCGAAGCTGGCATTGCCAGCTTCGCCACGACGCTCTGGAATGAAGGAGTTCTTTTGATCCCCAAACCGCTGCGCCCCTTACTTCTCCTGTCGGCTGTCTCGCGGCTGGGCGATCAGCTGTTGTATGTCGCCATGCCTCTCCTGGTCCTAGCGGAGACGGGGCAACCGGCTTATGCCATTCTCGCGGCAGCGGCACGTGGTCTCCCCTACGTCATTTCCCCCTTTATTGGCGCTGTCGTTGATCGGTATCCTTTAAGAACCGTCTACGTTGCTGCTCAGCTCATACAGGCCGTCGCCATTGGGGCCATTCCGCTTCTGAAGGGCCAACCAAGCATCGTCTTACTCCTGCTGATGATCTCAGGGGTGGGGGGGGTATGCTCAAGCCTGCTCAACTTCTACAAGCTGATCCCACTCTGGACGCCGCAAGAGCAGATTGAAGCGGCCATAGGGCGATTTGTCGCGCTGACGGATGCTGTCAAAGTCGTGGGGCCGCTCGTTGCGATCTCGATTGTCCTCTCGATCGGTGCGCCCGCCGCTATTTATGCTGATGCCGTCAGCTTTCTGGTGGCCGCGCTGGGCATTGCGTTCATCCTGCCTGCCACCCAAAAAAGCGAAGTGAGACGGACCAGTCTCGCGCAAGATCTGAAGGAAGGCTTTCGCTACTTCAAAGGCAGTCCAGAAATCCGTCGCCTGACCACCGCCATGTCCCTGTCCAATCTGGGCATTGGCGCGCTGGAGGTCCTGCTGCTCACCACACTGACCCACAGCATGCAGATCCCAGTGGCCCAGGCCAGCCTGGCGCTGAGTGTAGGGGCGTGCGCTGGGCTGGCTGGCAGTGGGCTGACCCGAAAGATCTTTCCTCGCCTCGGAACAACACAGCGGATTACGGTCTGGCTGGCATTGGCTGGCGTTGGCGCTCTATGCCTGACCGTTCCACACCCGCTCATGTTTGTGCTCGGCTTTGTGGTGATTAGTTTTGCAACCTCAGCGAGTAATGTCATCACGATCGCGTATCGGCAGAGCACCATTCCAAGCGAACTTCAAGGACGAGTCAACTCGATTATTCGCATGTTTATATCGGGTGCTGTGCCCATTTCAGGCATTCTTTTGGCAGCCCTGGGGACCTACACTCTTGGTGTGTCTCAAACGCAGTTCGTCGCGCTGATGTGCATTCTGGCGGTGATTGTCTGGCAGTTCGGCGCCTCGGGCGAGCGACAGAACATGTGGACCAAAACATCCTAATAAGTGCAGGTGCGGAGGCGCCGGTGCACGACCTCATCGGTTCAGGAGAGGGAAATGAGCAAATCAGAGATCAGCTGGGTGGTGCTCGTGCATGCCAGCGACAACATTTTGAAGACTGCTTTGAGTGAAGAGCTCAATGTCATTCTTCTGCGGAAGCAAAACCAGTGGACGTCGTATGGCCTGACTCAAGCCCAGGTTTGTTTAACGGTTGACGATGCGCTGGAGAATCTGGATGGTCTAGCGGCCGTGCTCAACCAATACCCTATCGGTGCGGTTCTCTCGTTTATGGAGTCAGGTGTGCTCTTGGCCGCTGCTCTGCGGGAGAGGTGTGGGCTTCCGGGCACACCTCTGGAGGCAGTACAACGTCTTAAAGATAAGGCGCTGATGCGGGCACATCTCCATGACAGGGGGTGCCACCATCTGTCGGTCGCTGCCCATGAGGTGACGCATCTGTCTGCTTTGCAGGCTCACCGCGCTGCCCTTCAGGGCCGGGTGATCGTTAAACCTGTCACGGGCACTGGGAGTGTCCACATCTACGCGCTGGATCCGGGCGACGACGTTCCTGCGCCGCTCATCAATG
Organism: Deinococcus sp. LM3; assembly: GCF_002017875.1. Classification (NCBI taxonomy): domain Bacteria; kingdom Thermotogati; phylum Deinococcota; class Deinococci; order Deinococcales; family Deinococcaceae; genus Deinococcus; species Deinococcus sp. LM3. The sequence continues at coordinate 9,539 of NZ_MUFV01000004.1, forward strand.
CGCTGGGCCAAGGCATCCGCTTTCTGGCAGAACCTTTTCTCCAGGGCTTGGAATTCAGTGTAGAGGCCCTCACGATCAACGGCAAACACCACATTGTTGCCGTGACCGAAAAGGTGGTGAACGAGCACTTTGTCGAAGTGGGCCACTGCATTCCGCCGCGGCGCATGTCGCCGGACGCGCTGCAGGGCATTGCCGCTGCGGTCCGTGAGTTTCTGACCGCTATAGGCCTGGTGACTGGGCCAAGTCACACTGAAGTGATGTGGCATGAAGGCCGCGTCACCATCATCGAATCGCACGACCGCGTTGGTGGTGACAAGATCACGGCGCTGGTCACCCAGGCCACGGGTGTTGACCTTATCCGGATGGGGCTGCGTCTGGCGGCTGGGCGGACTGTTGATCCTCCGCCTGAGCTCCAGTGTCTTGGTGCCGCGTGCGTCATCTTCCTGACGCCACCTCCAGGCCGGGTGCTCAGCATTTCATTGGTGCCTCTCCCCCCAGAGCTGCCGATTCTGGAACGGCGGGCGTTCGTACATCCAGGTGACGTCCTCACTCAGGTCAGAAGTTCAAAAGATCGCAGTGGTCTGGTGGTCGCCAGTGGCCCGACCCCAGAGGAGGCGTTTCACCACGCTCAACTGGGGGCTCGAAGCATTCAGTTTTCTATGGCAGTCGATCACTCGGCACACCCCCACCCTGTGCCCACATCACGTTCAACCTGAGGTAACCATGACTGCAAAGACTTTAAACATCCCCGCCGGTACCTATGGCATCGTGGCGCCCATTCAGTCGCTGTTCCAACGGGGGAGGAAGCCCACCGAATCACTCGTCCTGAGCCGCTCAACGCGAACCTGGCCAAAGACTCATACGGCCCGGTATGCCCCGCGCTCAGGCCATGCGCTTGACGGATTTTTCGGAGTCGATCAGGACAATAACGTGGTGCAGGCCGCACTGTCATATGAGGACCTGGGCTGGTCCCGGCGCAATGACTCTTTCACGGAGAACGAGAGCGACCTCAGTCTCGTCGGCTTGATTGATGTTCCAGCGGCCTCGACCGGCGAATACCGCTTGTTTCTCCTGTCTATGCAAAACAAGGACGAGCTTCTGTTTGTCCTGGCGGACACCTGGATTTCAGAGGGCTTTTCTCAACGCGAGTTGCTCGAGCGCATGTGCGCCTTCTCCTCACCTGTCAAGCACAGTATCGTCAGCCATAACGGTCGCCATCTGGTGTATCACAAAGGCGTCGAGTTGGAGCAAAAAATCCAGGTTCAGTCTCCCCATTCTGCCTTTCAACTTGCCCGCACATTTTTCGGTCTGGCGCCTGACTTCGGCCATCCAGCATTACACCTGGAATTTCTGTCCGAATGGCAGACGTATTTGCGCCAGGTCGATCTTTTTGAACGCTTTTCCGAAGGTCAGGGGACTGGGTACGTGGCCTTTACCCTCCTGCCAGATGGGCAGCTCATGGTGAAGGAAAAAGGTTTTCTGGAAGATGGTCTGCATCGGAGTGAACGCTTCGTCGAATTGCTCAGCCGCGATACACACCTGGGCACGTATTTGGACACGAGGTTTCCCGATTCGAGTTTCGAATATCGTGGCCGGTTTGATCGCTGGAAGTTCGATTTCAATGTCGAATTCCTTACCAGCGGGCATATTTTTTCTGTTGGCTTTGACGAAGTCTATGCTGGCGATGATTGTCTCAAACAGGTGGAGATCGAATACATTCGGTCCCGCATTCATTACGGGTATGAGTCGCAGGCACCCCAAGTGGAGGCTGATCTCGCTCACCTCTCCAATCATCTCCTTCAACTCTTGCATGATGGTGGCGTTACGGCCGAATTGACACACCTGTCCAAATTGAGTTTTCTTCGAATGCGCCAGGCAGGTCAGCCCGTTCAGCCCTGGCGGCCTCACGCATGACACCCCCTTCTGTCCTGTTGCTCCATAACCGCTCAATTGACCTGCTGATGGACAACGGTTTGTTGTGCCTTCCGCCCGCAGAGTTCGCGGTCCATCTCATCACCACAGATCGCGAGGGGGCAGCGCGTCACGCCCATCAGTTTGCTTCGATTGCGGCCTTCGACTATTTCGATGAAGACGTCATTCGCGCATTGTCCGCCTACCTCATCACGACCTACGGGATCACCAGTGTGGTTGGCACCACGGAGAAGGTGGTTTTATGGGCTGCGCTGCTGCGTGCCCAGTTTGGATTGCCTGGGGCCTCGCCGGACGTTATCGAAAGAATGCGGGATAAGGTGCGCATGAAAGAACGGCTGACGCTCACAGCTGTTCGCACGCCGGCCTACACCCGGGTGCATGCCTTGCAGGACATCGTGGACTTTCAAGCCCAGTTTGGCCGCATCGTCCTGAAGCCCACAGCGGGTGTTGGGAGCATGGGGCTGCAGATCCTCGATACCCCAGCACAGGTCCTCGCCCTGGATAAAGGGCATTTCTCTGATGGTGCGTGGCAGGTCGAAGAATTTATTGACGGTCATATGTTGCATTGCGACTTTATTGCTTTGGCGGGGCAGATCCAGTTCTGTTCTGTCAGTCAATACGTCACCCCACCAGGTCGGTACCAGGACGATTACTTTGGAGGCAGCTTTATTGTCACTGATGCGGGTCTCCAGGAGCGGGTGCGGCAGATCGCCCAGGAGATCGTTCAGGCCTTCGAGTTCGAAACGGGCGTCTGTCACTTGGAACTGTTTCATACGCCACGCGATGAACTGGTGTTCTGTGAAATTGCCGCACGTCCTGGCGGCGGCGGGATTGAATGGCCTGTTCAGCATCTGTACGGCATCAATTTGTTCAGCGAGCATGTTCGGGTCAGTTGTGTGGCGCCTGACACCATGACTTATCCTCGGCTGCCCCTTCGCGCTGGAACAGCAGGTTACGTCGGCCTGCTGGCGCGGCCAGGGTTTGAAGTGACGAACATCCAATCCTTCTCGGGGCACCCGAATATCAAGCGTGAATCCCTGCGCATTGCGGTCGGTTCCCGCCTGGGGGGCCCCCGGCACTGCACGGATTACATGGCACATTTTTTTGTGACTGCAGAGGACAGGTCCGAGTTCCAGGAGATCGTGACGCACCTCTGCCGTGGCGCAGTGTCACTGAGGCCCTTCAGCGGGCCAGAGGTCTTGAACGTGTAGTGACGCTGTGACCAGCGCAACGGCGTGAATGTCCCGCCTGCCCAGATGACACAGGACGGACCTGACCATGGTGACTGACTTGCATGACGGCGTGGACCCGTTCGCCGTGCTTGGCCAGGCGGCTGACCGGCTGATGACACACACCCCGACGCCGCAGGCTGAGGATGACCTGCGCGCCCGCGTCGCCTGGCTGCACGATGTCCGTGGTGTGGCGCAGCAGTGCGAGGGAGCAACCGGCGATATCCGCTGGACGGATGTGAGTCCGAGAATAGCCTTGAAGGCTGTGTTTCTGTACGCCATGCAGCTTGGTCTCGAGATCCTCGGACCTGTCACCGTCATACGGGTGGTGGCAAGTTGTTGGGGTAACATGGAGCTGAAGGAGCAGGAGCTTCTCAGCGACTGGTTTGCCCTCGCTGTAATGGGGATCCTCTCTGGCTGTACCACCGCTTCACCCTCAGCTTACAGCAGCGCCTGCCATTCGGCCTCGTACTGCCGGATGCGGCGGGGATCACCCAGGCGCCGGGCTGCCTGGAGACGCACCTCATGCAGCTCTACCACGTTTGGTTCGACCAACAGGCACTGTTCGCACGTGGCGATCGCCCGCAGGGGCTCTCCCGCCTCCAGCCACGCCTGCGCCACCTGTTGCGCCAGCAAAGCCAGCCCCGCACGAGTTTCGAACCTGAGCCCTTCAGCCCATTCGCTGCCGTCCAGGCCAGGCAGAAAGGGGCCCTGATAGAGGCTCAGTGCCCGAGACAGATTCTGCGCGATCAGGGCCGCGCGCCATTCCAGGAGGTCCAGGCGCACGGCATAGCCCGCACCGATCTGGTAGCGCCGCGCGTGGTACGGCCCGTCAGTGATAATTACGTCCTCCCCGATGTGCCGCCGCGCTTCCGCCAGATGGGTCTTGATGGCACTGGCCGCAGCATTGGGGAATTTGTCCGGGTATAACACCAGCTGAAAGTCCTGCCGGGTCTGGCCTGGCCGCAGCACCAGGCACGCCAGAAGGGCTACGGCCCCTGGGCTCAGTGGCACAGCCTCGCCTTCCACGGTGACCTGCTCGGTCCCCAGGGTGGAGATGTCCAGGCGCGTCAGGGGCCCGTCCAGGCCCTGCACTGGCACGCCCCGCAGGCCAGCGGCGTTCCCGAGCAGACCAGAGAGCGCCGAGCGGAGCGCTGGATCGAGTGCGCCGGCGTGCAGGCTCTCGGCCACATCCTCCAGGTCCGCCGTGAACGCCGGCAGCATCTGCAATCGGGCGAAATCTTCGGCGGCCGCCTGCAATTGGGCTGGAAAGTCAGCGGAGCGGCTGAGGTACAGGGCGTGCGCGTGATGGAGTTTCGCCCGCGCGGCCCAGACCGGCTGGCCTTGCGCCGTGGACCCTTCCGTCGCCTGGGTCAGGTCCCGCGCGGCCTGCAGCGGCTGGCCTTCCCGCCAAGCCAGAATGCCCCGGGCCAGCAGCACGGCGGGTGGCAGTGACTGACCAGGCGGGGTCACCCACAGGTACAGCGCTGCATACCCCTGCGCGAAGCGCCCCTGCCGCCCGTGGTATTCCGCGAGTCTGGGCGCCAGCCACCGGGCGATCTCCACATCCTCCAGAGCGTCGGTCATCCCCTGCAGGGTCGTGAGCACCTGGCCGTACTGCCGCCACTCGCCCCGCCGGGCGTGCAGCATGGCCATGCTGGTCATCAGGTGCCCTTTGGCGCGCTGGGAGGACGTGGTGTCCAGCAAAGCCCTGGCTTCTTCCAGCGCGTCCCCGATGTCGTGGGCCTCCCCCACAGCCACGAGCAGATCGAGCCAGCCCTGCAAGGCGGTCAGCCGCGGCAAGGGGTTGGGAGCCGCCGGCAGGTTGAGCAGCACCGCGCGGTAGAGCCGGGTGGCGCGCGCCACCTGCCCGCTTGTGACGAGCATCCGGGCCAGCGACACCGTTACTCGGACCGCCCCAGCTTCGTCCCCGAGGGCCAGGTAGCCGTGCATCGCCCGCTCCACGCGCCGGAGACCTGACTCAGTCGCGCCCTGCTGAAACTCGGTCACACCCCACCAGCGTTCCAGCCGCCACTGGAGCTCACCGTCCATTTGATTGGCGTATTCAGCGAAGTGTGCCTGGGCTTCCCCCCACCGGCCCGTGGCGCGCAGGAGATTGCCGTATTCCACGGTGGCTTCCCGGTCACCGGTCAGATGGGCGCGCAGCAGCTCAGGTTCGGCCTGCTGGAACCGCCCCAACCGCAGTGCACTGACACCCAGCAGACGCCGTTCACTGGTCGTCAGGTGTGCCTGACCCTGCAGATCGGTGACGAGTTGCTCGTACTGGCCCTGCTCGAAGAGTCTTGAACGCTGCACTGGACGCCTTTTCCGATGTTCGACCGATGCCTTCATAGCTTCGGCGGGATGAAATTCATGTCTGTGTTGAGGCTGCTGTTCGGCCTGGTGGTCGCGTCATGGGGCGTGGCTCAGGCGGAACCCACGATACCGCCCCCCACCCCGCCCGCGACTGGCAGCACGCCCAATGGGCTGGGTAGCAACGACTACGGCTTGGAGTGACGTGTCAGTACGGGGCACGTGCCGAGGTTAGAGCGTTGCCCTTCGGTCATTGAAATTGAACAGACAGGTTATTCACTTTCAGGAGGATCTCGATGCACCACGTCCCCGTTTCATCAAGCAATCTCGCTTCTGTTGGCTATGACGCTCTTACGCAGACTTTGGAAGTCGCTTTCCAGAATGGCAGTCTGTATAGCTATGCGGGCGTCCCTGCTGCAGTTCATCAAGACTTGATGAGCGCGTCGTCGCACGGTACGTACTTCTCCGCCAACATTCGGAACAAATACCCCACACGCAAACTGCGCTAGATGGCAATATGTCTGTGATTAGCGCGCTTTCGAGTGCCCGGCCGGAAGCCGGGCACTTCTGCCGTTACCATGCTGTCCATGGGCACTGGGGCGACTGAGAAGGATCTCTTCGAGATCATGCGTCGTCAGTCTGAGCAGATCGACCAACTGATCGCCGAGAACAAGGCCCTCAAAGCGGAAATCGCCCGCCTGAAGAAGCGCATCAAGGAACTCGAACGGCGGGAACGCAAGTACGCCGCCCCCTTCAGTCGGGAGAAGCGCACCGCCGATCCCAAATCACCAGGACGCCGTCCTGGTGAAGGTACCTTCGCCCACAAGGCCTCACCCACGCCACAGCAGATCACGGCCACCGTGGAGGTCGACACGCCCAACACCTGTCCTCGCTGTGGGTTCACGGGCCTGCTGATCTTCACCCGTCAGGACAAGGCCTGGGTCACGGAACTCGTCCCCCAGAACGCCATGCAGGTCACCGAGTACCACGTGCCCGTCATGGAGTGCCCGCAGTGTCACCACGCAGTGCGTGGTGACCATCCCGACCTGAAAGCCGATCAGGTCGGTGCGACTGCCCATCGACTCGGCCCCGTCCTGCACGCCACCCTGCAGACCCTGCATCACGAGCTAGGCCTGCCGGTCCGCCGAATCGGTCGGGTCATGGACCTCCTCGGCGGCCTCCAGATCACGCAGGGTGCGATCACGCAAGCCGCCCAGCGGCTTGCGGCCGACGGAAGCGCCCTGGCGGCCCACGTCGACGCACTGCAGACACAGATCCAGCAGGCGCCCTACGTGCATCACGACGACACCGGCTGGCGGATCGGCGCCCAGAACGCCTGGGTAGGCGCCTTCCGCAGCGCCGACACCGTGCTGTTCCGCGCGAACCTGCGTCACACGAACGTGGAAGTCCGGGAAGGTCTGGGGCAGAACTTCGCCGGCGTGCTGATCAGTGACCGTTTCTCCTCGTACGACAGCCGCTTCCTGCAGGACGTCCGGCAGCAGAAGTGCCTGGCGCACCTGATCCGCAACGCAGATGAGGTCGCCGCTGGTCTCCAGCGGCGACCCGGGCGGGGAGAGCTGTACGGGCAACGGGTCGCGCAGGTGTTCCGGGACGGCATCCGATTGCACCAGGACGTGACGACTGGGGTCTGTACGCGAGAGGAGTACGCGCAGCAGGGTGAGGAACTCACCCTGCGTCTGGACGCCCTGCTGAACCGGGCACCGCTGAAGTCGAAAGCGAACGAGCGACTCCGACTGGGCATCCTGAAGCAGAGCGTGCTCGAGCGGTTGTGGCGGTTCCTGAAGGACCCGGACATTCCACCGACGAACAACGCCGCGGAACGTGCCCTGCGGACAGTGGTGATGGCGAGGAAGGTCTCGCAGTGCAGCAAAAATGCGGTGGGTGCGCAGACGTACATGCGGATCAAGTCCACCGTGGAGACCGCGCGGTTGCGCGGTCAGGACCCTGTCGTGGTCCTGACCGGCTTGATGCGCTAACTGGGCGCTTGACCTTTCGACCGACCGCTAATCACAGACGGCAATATTAATCGAATGGAAAGCGGCTTCATCTGTCGCTAGGGTCTCTCCAATGGGCATGGTCTGCATCAAAAAACACAGCTCATCAGCGCTGCGCACCAGGCCGCTTCTCTGACACTTATCAACGGGGCGTGTAGAAGCATCTCGGTCCAAACCTGTCGGTAAACACTCGAAGCCCGATACGTGCACTGTGTGTGACCTCCGCCCAATTCTGCGCGCTGTGACGCAATGCTGATGGGACTAGGCATTCAGCGCTACGCATGGCAAATCACGAATATTAAGGTTAAATTTCGCTTAAAACAGATTGACGCTGATAGACTGATGTGAGATTACTCACAGCGGCGCGACTCGTTCAATACCTGTGCGCCTGCCTCACCGCTCCTGAGTCAACCCCTAACCCGAGCAGCGGGAAGGAGATCACCATGGCTGACATCCAACGACACTTTGAAACGTTCGTCAACACGATCAAACTCAGTGGTGAGGAAGAGATTCTGCGCCAGAAGCGGACGGCCATCGTCGACGCTCTGCGGATCGGCCTCGAACGCGATTTCAAGGCGCGCGGGGAAGCCGTACCCACGTTTACGCACTTCAATCAGGGCAGCTACAGCCTGAAAACCGGGGTCAAGCCCGAAGGTAGTAGCAACGACTACGACATTGACGTCGGCATCGTCTTCGCTGAAGATCCCAAAGACCACGCCGATGACCCGGTCAAACTCAAGCGGTGGGTTCGCGACGCTCTGGACGGTCATACGAAGGACATCCGCATCAAAACGCCCTGCGTGACTGTGATGTACCAGGTCGGGTACCATGTCGACCTCGCCGTCTATGCCCACCCTGACAAGAAGACCAGCGGTGAATTGCCGCTGTCCTGGGGCAAGGAGCATGCAGCCGTGCAGGAGTGGCAGGACAACCACCCCAGCAAACTCGCTGACCTCATCAAGCAGACGTTTCCAGACAAAGAGCAGCGCCGTCAGTTCCGGCGCGTGTTGCGTGCCCTGAAGCGCTGGCGCGACCGTAAGTACAAAAGCGCGACCAGCCACGCTGCACCCGTGGGGGTCGGACTCACGGTGGCCGGCCTGACCTGGTTCCGCCCCCAGATCGACACCTTCAATCAGACCGCGAACGATCGGCTCGCCACGGAACTGTTCGTTCGTCAGCTGCTCGCCAACTTCAGGGATGGCGTGTGGAGTTCGAAGGATGAGGCTTCAGGCCGCCGACTTGTGGTGAAGCTCCCCTTCACCCCATACAAGGACGTCTTCGAGCGCATCAACAACAGCAACATGGGCAAGCTCGAAGGCTTCCTCAAGTCCCTCCTGGCTGACCTGGAAACTGCTGGCTCCGCAAGTTCCACCAAGGACGCGTGCGCCGCAATGCGCCGTCAGTTCGGTCCGGACTTTCCCGAAGGAGACGACACGGACGGCACCACCGAAGGGTCCAAGAAGCACCCGCCAGTGATTGTGCCCTCCCACACCTCCGGGTGAGCGTGGCGCAACCCACTGCTCAAGTTCTGGCCGCCCTGGACGAGTTTGCCGCCACTGGCGCCTTGCGGGACGCCCAGGTCAAGCGCGCCACCCGTCACCTGACGTGGGCGACGAACCACGATGTGGTCGCCTACGTCGAAGGGCAGCTGACCATTCTGGGGTGGGACGTGTACGTGCGGGTGGGTGTCACATCGGCCTTCCCGCACGACCTGCCGTTCGTTCAGGTGGCGGCTACTGGGGACGATCTCGACGGGCAGGTTACCGGGCACCTGGAAAGCGATGGGAACGTGTGCTTCACCGCGTCCCGCGACGTGCTGTTCGACCCCCACCGCCCTGTGGATCTCCTCACCGCCTGCCTGGGCCTGGCCACCACCACCCTCAGCGATGCGCGGACATCACCTGACAACAGCGGAATCCTAGACGAGTTCGCCAGTCACTGGAGTCACGCTCTCCCAGCCAGGAAACAGGTGCCGCTCCTCCCGATGTACTTCACGCCTGACGACCGCCTGAGACCTGTGCACGCCTGGCGGAAGGCTGATCGCCGCACCGCGCATCAGCTGAGCAAGCGGACTTCAAAAGCGCCGGTGTCAGCCAGCCAGTTGGACATCATTGCAGTTGCCGATGATCCTGCCGCAGCTCGGCAGTTCGATCAACTTGCCCCGGATCGGTTGGTACCGCCCACGGCCACGGCGCTCTACATCCCTCTCCAGGCTGGTCCGTCCCTGCTGCCCCCTGCGCCCGGGCACCCCTGGACAGTGGCCAGTCTGCGGGACGTGGTGAGGCGCCACCTCCTACCTGACACACTGACTGCACTGGACGCGCTGCTGATGCAGCGACAGTCCCCACAGGATCTGATCATCCTGGGTATTCCCCGGCCGACAGGCACTGGGCCTGGACGGTACGCCGCCGTGGCCGTGCGCCTCAGTGGCATGCGTGCTGCGCACGCCCTCCTGCCTGCTTCGAGGCTGACCCACACCCGCCTGACCATGCAGTCCGTGCGGCGCCTTGACCGGGCGTACGTGATGCAGCGTGGTGGCAGCAATGACCAGCTCAGCAACCGACGCGTGTTGCTGCTCGGGTGCGGCGCGCTGGGCGGACACCTTGCATTCATGCTGGCAGCCGCTGGGATCGGCGCGCTGACCCTGGTTGACCTGGATACCTTCACTCTGGACAACACGTTCCGTCACGCGCTGGGACGGCGCTTCGTGGGAAAGCCCAAGGTGGAGGCGATGGCGCTGGCCCTGCGGGAACGCTACCCGTATCTCCAGGTGACGCCCGTGCAGGGGCGGACGACGCAGGTCATCGGGCGTGAAGTCCATCTCGGCGACTTCGACCTGATCGTTGACGCGACCGGGAGTGCCACCCATCACCTCAGCCTCGCCGACCTCCTGAGGGCCGGGCCGCATCCCCCCGCGTTGCTCTCCTGGCTAGACGCGTTGGGTCTCGGGGGGCACACCGCCACGGTGTACGCCGATCAACCTGGCTGCCCCCGGTGCCTGTACAGCGACCCGGCCGCGCCCATGTGGAATGCCGGATCGTTCATTGCGCCGGGGCAGGATGTCGGTCGGGATGCACTGGGCTGCGGCACGGCCTTTACACCCTTTACGGATCTGGACGCCATCCGGACGGCTGAGTTCACTGCGCGTCAGGCGGTGGCCATCCTCACCGGAGCGGAGGGGCTGTCTTTGCTGCGCTCTTGGAAGGGCGCCCGCGCCGCTCTCCGCGCGGCCCATGTCACACTCAGCGCACGGGCAGTAAGAAAGCGGCGGCACCTGAATGTCGGCGAGGGGTTTGCTCAGGTCACCTGCCCAATCTGTGGAGACGCATGAATCTGGAATTGCCCTTACCGACAGGCGGCACCGTCACGGTCACGGCTGCCGTTCTGAACGCGCTGTGGGGCTTCGTGCAGCATCAGCCGGACGCCACAGAGGCTGGCGGCATGCTGATCGGCCACCATCCTGAGGCAACGCCAGGCATCATCCTCGACCGGCACACTACGCCACAACCGGAAGACCAGCGCAGCCGCTACCGTTACCACCGGGATCAGGCGGCGCATCAGGTGCTCCTGAGCATGCAGTGGACCCTAAGCGGCCACACGCGCACATACGTCGGAGAGTGGCACACGCACCCAGAGGCTGTACCGACTCCGTCCAAGCTGGATCGGCGCAGCTGGAAGGCGGCGCTTCGGGAGACCGACTTCCGCGGGCCGGGTTTGGTGTTCATCATCGTCGGCACCCAACGCACGCGCGTGTGGTTCGGGCAGAAGGGTCAGACAACGTTCCCTTTGTTGGTTGAGATGCCCACAGGAGGCCAGCATGGCACCCAAGAAGAAACAAGCAACTGATCAACCCGTCACGCCCGCCGTCACGGAAGTTCTGGAACAGAAGAAAACGGGGGGGCGTACGCCATTACCACCAAAGGTGCAGAACGAGGTGTGGGGTCGGGCAGCAGGCCGCTGCCAATTCGGCGGCTGCAATAAGCCTCTGTTAAATGACGATCTGACGGGTCAACGACACAACGGAGCCATCATTGCGCACATTGTCGCGGCGGCCGCAAACGGCCCTCGCGGTGACGCCGTCCGGTCGCCTCTCCTGATCAAGGATCCTGCAAACCTTATGCTCACCTGCAAGGCGCATGGCAGCTTGATTGATAACCACGATTATGTCGACCAGTACACCGAAGCGGTCCTGCAGGAATACAAGCAGGCGCATGAGAAGCGCGTCCGTGATGCGACTGCCGCTCTTGATGATCAGAAGACGGCTCTGATGGTCATCCAAGGGCGCATCGCTGGGAAGGAGAGCCACATTGATCTCAACGAGATCCGCAAGGCCATTCATCCGCGGTGGCCCGGCAGTGACGATGGCGTGACAGTCGATCTCAATCACCTGACGTTGGGAGAAGACTGGGATGCCTATTGGCAAGAGGCCAGTGCCAGTATCAATGAAGGCGTCAAGGACATCATCAGAAAGGTTCGGCAAAGCTCGGCGCATGTTTCTGTGTTCGCCCTGGCACCTATTCCCCTGCTGACCCTCCTGGGCTTCAAGTTAGGGAGCCGCTTGCCGGCTGACCTATTCCAAAAGCACCGAAAAAAGCCGAATAACCCTTGGTGTTGGGATGACGGAGAGCCTGGCATCGCCGACGAGTTCAACTTGTTTAAGCCTGAGGAGGTAGATGTCACCCTGACCGATGTGGCCCTGGTGGTTTCCGTATCACGGAAAGTCAATCCCGACTTGGTAACAAGGAGCCTTGGTGTCCCACATGCCCGTTTTGAGATTCAAGCCCGGTCAACGAGTACCGACTTCCTGAAATACCGGAGCCAGCTCGAATTGTTTGCGACGGAATACCGCTACATCCTGAAATTGATTGGTGAGCAATTCCCGAACGTCGAACGAATCCATCTATTCCAGGCGTCGCCGGCGCCACTCGCGATTGAGGCGGGGCGGAACCTCATTGAGAAAGCCGACGCTGAACTAGTCGTCTACGACCTCAACGGTGCCAGGTATTATCCAGCCCTGCGATTGAACGGCGGGCGGCGGTCCAAATGAATGCTCCGCAGAGATTTTCCTTGATCCGCCAAGCGGATGCGACGGGCGTCAGCGGGACGGGCCACGTCTTGGATGGTGTGATCTTTCACACGGGGCAGGTCGTGGTGTGTTGGCGCTCCGCCTTCGGCAGTATCACCATCTTTGAGAACTGGGAGGCGTTTGTTGGGGTGCACCTTCGGGCCCACCCTGAGAACTGTGCCTCCCTCGTGTTTCTGGATGGCGACGCAAAAGAAGTGTGATCCTGATGGCGAGCGCCTCAGCACCTGACACTTCAGGTTGAATGGCGTCCTGGACGCAGTGCGGCATGACAAAGGGCGGTATCTGGGTCTGTGACAATCCGCGATACCGCCCGCCTGCATGCTGACACGCTGGCTGCCCACCTCAAAGCCCACCTGCCTCATCGCCGCCTTGATGCCCTGAGGCGTCTGGCCGAAGTGCTCCTGGCACTGCTTCAGGCGGAGTCCACCCGGCACCGCAAGATCGCGCTCCATTTGCCTCGGGACGCCAGTCTCGAATCCAAGACCCGCACCGTGGCCCGCGTCTTCCACGATGCTCAGCTCACCCCGCAGGACGTCTGTGACGTCCTGCTTCCCCTGCTCCCCGACGGCAAGCTCACGCTAGATCATGGACCGGACGACGTGGCACTACGGCCAGACCCCGCTGAACATCCTGGTCCTGGGGGCCATCCTCGGGGGCGCCGTCATCCCGCTGGTGTGGTCGATCCTTCCACACCAGGGGAACAGCAGCACCGGGGCCCGGATCCTCCTGGTCGCCCGTCTGCTCAAGGTCCTGCCCGCCAGACGCTGGGCCGTGCTCATCGCGGACCGGGAGTTCGTGGGGCAGGAGTGGTGCACGTCCCTGCGCTGGAAGCGCATCCGGCAGTGTCTGCGCATTCGGGAGAACACCCGTGTCGAGGATGAGCTCGCTCGGGACCTGTTCACCACACTGCAACCGGGTGAAGTCCGCACGCTGTTCGAGCGCACCTGGGTGTATGGCGGGTGGATGCACGTGGTCATCACCCTGTCCCCCGCGGGGGACAGGGTGATCGTCGCCTCTGATTTACCCGTCCTGGACGTATTGAGCATGTATCGTCTCCGCTTGCGTACGCTGGTGAAATCCGGCGGGCGGCGCTGGAGTTATCCGGCACGTCCCGCTGGATGAAATCGGCACCCTGCGCTGGGCGAATCCGGCACCCTCTGCTGGATGTCGGCACCCGACACGTAGACGAGACTCCCTTGGTCATCCTTCAGGATGACCAGAAAGCGAGCGTCTATGCGAAAAATCAGAGAAGTCTTGCGCTTGAAGTTGGACCTCAAACTGAGCGACCACCAGGTCGGGCAGAGTGTCGGTCTGGCGCGCAGCACGGTTCAGGACTACGTCATCCGAGCGAAACAGGCCGGGCTGACCTGGCCACTTCCCCCTGACCTGGATGACCACCAGCTTGAACAGCAACTGTTCAAGCAACAGGATCAGGCGGCGCAGCGTGCCGTGCACATTCCCGATTGGGCTGCACTGGACCGAGAACTCCGGCGCAAAGGCGTTACACGCCAACTCCTGTGGGAAGAATATCGGCGCCAGCATCCCGATGGCTGGCAGTACGCGACGTTCAACGAACACTACCGTCACTGGAAAGCCGCGAGCGGTTTGACCATGCGTCAAACCCACCGAGCAGGGGAAAAACTCTTCGTCGACTACGCCGGACTGATCGTGCCCATCACGGATCCAAAAACCGGAAAAGTAAGTGCAGGACAGGTGTTTGTGGCGACCCTGGGAGCCAGTAACTATACCTACGCGGAAGTCACACGCACGCAGAGCGTTCCGGACTGGATTGCCTCGCATGTCCGTGCCCTGGCGTTTTTCGGCGGTGTCCCGGACATCATCGTTCCTGACAACCTCAAGGCTGGCGTGCACCACGCCAGCCGCTACGAACCTGAGCTGAACCGCACCTATCAGGAGTTTGCCCAGCACTACGATGTCGCGATCATTCCGACCCGGGTTCGTAAGCCCAAAGACAAGGCCCTGGTCGAAGTGCATGTGCAAATCGTGGAACGCCGGATTCTGGCGCCCCTTCGTGATCGGGTGTTGTTCAGCGTGTCGGAAGCGAATGCACTGATCTGGGCGCTGGTCGAGGCACTGAATCAGCAACCGTTTCAGAAACGACCCGGCAGTCGGCGCAGTGAGTTCGAAGCCCTGGATCGCCCCCTACTCCGCCCTTTACCCATCCAACCGTTCGAAATTGCGGAGTGGAAGCAGGCTGTGGTGGGGCTGGATTACCACGTCGTCGTCCTGGGGCACGCCTATAGCGTGCCCCACCTGCACGCCAGGACGCGGGTGGATGTTCGCCTGACTCCGCAGCTCATCGAAATCTACCGGGCAGGACAGCGGATCGCCGTGCACCACCGGGTGTCAGAGGAGCACGGCAGGACGATGCGGCACACGACATTGGCGGAACGTCTGTGATTAGCGCGCTTTCGAGTGCCCGGCCGGAAGCCGGGCACTTCTGCCGTTACCATGCTGTCCATGGGCACTGGGGCGACTGAGAAGGATCTCTTCGAGATCATGCGTCGTCAGTCTGAGCAGATCGACCAACTGATCGCCGAGAACAAGGCCCTCAAAGCGGAAATCGCCCGCCTGAAGAAGCGCATCAAGGAACTCGAACGGCGGGAACGCAAGTACGCCGCCCCCTTCAGTCGGGAGAAGCGCACCGCCGATCCCAAATCACCAGGACGCCGTCCTGGTGAAGGTACCTTCGCCCACAAGGCCTCACCCACGCCACAGCAGATCACGGCCACCGTGGAGGTCGACACGCCCAACACCTGTCCTCGCTGTGGGTTCACGGGCCTGCTGATCTTCACCCGTCAGGACAAGGCCTGGGTCACGGAACTCGTCCCCCAGAACGCCATGCAGGTCACCGAGTACCACGTGCCCGTCATGGAGTGCCCGCAGTGTCACCACGCAGTGCGTGGTGACCATCCCGACCTGAAAGCCGATCAGGTCGGTGCGACTGCCCATCGACTCGGCCCCGTCCTGCACGCCACCCTGCAGACCCTGCATCACGAGCTAGGCCTGCCGGTCCGCCGAATCGGTCGGGTCATGGACCTCCTCGGCGGCCTCCAGATCACGCAGGGTGCGATCACGCAAGCCGCCCAGCGGCTTGCGGCCGACGGAAGCGCCCTGGCGGCCCACGTCGACGCACTGCAGACACAGATCCAGCAGGCGCCCTACGTGCATCACGACGACACCGGCTGGCGGATCGGCGCCCAGAACGCCTGGGTAGGCGCCTTCCGCAGCGCCGACACCGTGCTGTTCCGCGCGAACCTGCGTCACACGAACGTGGAAGTCCGGGAAGGTCTGGGGCAGAACTTCGCCGGCGTGCTGATCAGTGACCGTTTCTCCTCGTACGACAGCCGCTTCCTGCAGGACGTCCGGCAGCAGAAGTGCCTGGCGCACCTGATCCGCAACGCAGATGAGGTCGCCGCTGGTCTCCAGCGGCGACCCGGGCGGGGAGAGCTGTACGGGCAACGGGTCGCGCAGGTGTTCCGGGACGGCATCCGATTGCACCAGGACGTGACGACTGGGGTCTGTACGCGAGAGGAGTACGCGCAGCAGGGTGAGGAACTCACCCTGCGTCTGGACGCCCTGCTGAACCGGGCACCGCTGAAGTCGAAAGCGAACGAGCGACTCCGACTGGGCATCCTGAAGCAGAGCGTGCTCGAGCGGTTGTGGCGGTTCCTGAAGGACCCGGACATTCCACCGACGAACAACGCCGCGGAACGTGCCCTGCGGACAGTGGTGATGGCGAGGAAGGTCTCGCAGTGCAGCAAAAATGCGGTGGGTGCGCAGACGTACATGCGGATCAAGTCCACCGTGGAGACCGCGCGGTTGCGCGGTCAGGACCCTGTCGTGGTCCTGACCGGCTTGATGCGCTAACTGGGCGCTTGACCTTTCGACCGACCGCTAATCACAGACGGCGGAACATATGCCGACCCATCATCGGCAGCTCGCTGCTCTGAACGCGGATGCCTTGATCCAGCAAGCCCAAGCCATTGGTGAACAGACCGCCGCGCTGGTCTGCGCCATTTTCGATGGTGAACAGCATCCTGAACAGCAAAAACGCACGGTGTTGGGCATTCTCCGGTTGCACCGTGAATATGGCGCGCGGCTGGAAGCCGCGTGCCGCCGTGCCCTATTTTTGCAGGCCCACAGCCTGCAGAGCGTCCGTTCCATCCTGAAGCACCGCCTGGACGAGGCCGAACTGCCCGCGGCCTCTGAGGTGCTGCCCGTGGCGGTTCACAGCAAGAGTTTCCACTTCCCTGCTGATGTCGTGTCACGCGGCGTCAAGCAGGGGTCCGTCCTGCTCAAGGCCGGTCAGGACGTACTGTTCGGCATTCTGAGCTGCCTGCCGTTGTGCGGCTCGCCACGTCATGCCCGGTCCTTCCCGACGCACCCGTAGCACTGCGTGAAAGGCTTCCACCACGCACCACACCCAGTTCTCCTGCGCCTGGATCGTCCGGCAATGACAGCGTCCCAGCCCCAGATTCTGCTTGAAGAACCGGTGGATCACCTCGATTCCCCAGCGGGCCTTCCAGGCCCGCAGCAGTGAGCGAACCGTGACGTCACCACCAAACGTGCTGAACAGGAAAAACCGTGTCCACTCCCCGTGCACCTTGCGCCACACGATCAGGACATCGAACCCACCGACCTCACGGGCAACCGGCAATCGACGGACGCGCCACCCGAACTCCGCGTACAGGTGACAGCGTTCCGGAGGGAACTGCCGGCTCAGCGCACCGAGGGTGAGGGACTCACCCTCGAACTGCACGGTCATATTGGCTTTGGCACGGATCAAGACCGGAATCTGATGCTCGCGACTGAAGGTCACGGCCGCGTCCCGCCCGAACTCTCCATCCAGCAGCAGACCCGCCATGGGGACGCCCGCCGCGAGGCAATCCTGAACGACGTGGATCATTTCCTGCGTGGCGGTGCGGTACGGGTAACAGGTCGTCTCAAGGGGCTGGGAAACCTTGAAGCGCTCGAGCAACGGAACTGGATCTTCACCGAACCTGACCAGGGCCGCGGAGGTGAACTGATGGCCCAGACGGGTCTGAGCCTGACCGCTGTAGTGGTAGTTCACGCCTTCCATCGTCCGTCCGGCGTGGGGCACCATGACGAAATCGATGGCCAGGAACGCGCCGGAAGGCGCGTTCCTGGCTCGACGCTGGAGGTCTTCTGTCGATGCGAAGGAGTCCCGTGCCATCTCTTTGGAGATGGCACTTTTCCGCAGGGTGCTGTAGGGGACGAGGCCACTGAGGCTGGTGACCCGGTTCAGCTGGGCGGTGATGATGCTGTGCGGTAGGCTAGGGATGCGAGGCATAGTCACTTCGCATCAAGGCCCATGAGACCGGGGAATTTCAAGCCCCTGCCTCTTGGGCCTTCGTTCTGGTCGCTGTTCTCTCTCGCGTGGAAACTCTTGTTCACAGCAATCTCCGTGGCCCGCAGTACTTCGCCGATCTCGACGAACCCGACACGGACCGCGTGTTGAATTGAGGTTTTGATGCTCCTGCACCCTGTGATTCAACAACTCCGCACGCTCAAACTCGATGGCATGGCCCTGGCGCTTCAGGAACAGCAGGAACAGGCCAGCATCCGCGAACTGAGCTTCGAAGAACGCTTGACCCTCCTGTTGGAACGCGAGCGCGTCATTCGGGATACCAAAGGCATGCCGCGCCGCCTGTCGGCGGCGCGGCTGAAACAGAACGTCAGCATGGAGGAGGTGGATGTCAAACATCCACGTGGGCTCGACGCCAAACTGTTCAGGTCACTTCACAGCGGGCAATGGATCGCCGAAAAGAGAGGTGTCATCATCACCGGCCCGACGGGGGTCGGCAAGACGTTCATTGGGTGTGCCCTGGCACACCAGGCCTGCCGCCAGGGGTTTACCGCGCTGTACGCACAAACAGGACGACTGCTTGGGGACATGACGCTGGCCAAAGGCGACGGGCGGTACCTGAAGTTGCTCGCTCACCTGGCCAAGGTGCAGGTGCTGATTCTGGACGACTGGGGGCTGGATGTGCCGACGCCAGAAGGCAGAAGAATTCTCCTGGAGATTCTGGATGACCGCTATGAGCGGTCATCCACCATCATCACCAGTCAATTTCCGACGTCGGCCTGGCACGCCAATCTGGGTGATCCGACACTGGCGGACGCGATCTTGGATCGCGTCCTGCATCACGCCTACCGGATTGAATTGAAGGGAGAAAGTCTGCGGAAGAGGTCGCGTCACTTGACCCCATCAGCCGTCAGCCTTTCATAATGGACACAGCTCGTCTGCCGTGGGGGAGAGTGCCGGATAACCTCAGCATGAGGTGCCGGATAACTCCAGCGGCGACTGCCGGATTAGCCAGCATACGCACCGCTGGGGCATCGAGTCCGCGTTCTCGTCGTTGAAGGGCCGCGGGCTGAACCTGGAGGCGACCCACATGACGGCCCCTGAGCGGATCTCGCGGCTGTTCGGACTGCTGTGTGTCGCACTGGCGTGGATGGCCCGGGTGGGTGCGCAGACGGGGCAGGAGAGCCCACCGCGGCAGGACAATCGGGGACGGGCGGTGGTCAGCCAGGTGCGAATGGGGTGGCAGGTGCTGAGTCAGGCGGTGCGGTGGGGCGGGGAGGCCTTCTGGGGCTGCTTTGAGCTGCTCAAAACGTCTTTTCCGCCCACCCACACGTCAAATTCCCGAAGTGTCAGGTGCTGAGGACGGCCCTACATGCGATTGCTGAGACAGGGTCCCCAGCAGCTCAGACGGAAAGTGCTTCGCGGACATGACTCAAGGCGTAGTTCGCCCAGTGCTTACGGTGAACTTCGTTCGCGGTCTCCAGGTCATGCGTATGCTGGCGCAGTGCCTGAAGCATGACTCTGCACGGGACATTGGTGTCTGTCTGATCTGCAGTGAGCAACG
Source organism: Deinococcus sp. LM3 (assembly GCF_002017875.1). NCBI lineage: Bacteria > Thermotogati > Deinococcota > Deinococci > Deinococcales > Deinococcaceae > Deinococcus > Deinococcus sp. LM3. Next base: position 29,028 of record NZ_MUFV01000004.1, read on the forward strand.
CCGAGTTGAATGCGATGAGAGCCTCTCGATCCGCCTCAGTGCCTAAATGACGGGCTGCATTGAAGGTTGAATGCCCCGGGAAGACCGCCCAACTGACTTCCGACTCGTCTTTACGCCAGTAGGCGGCTAGGTATCCGCCCTCGTCGCGGATCAATACTTCACCGCTTCCCACACGGATTCTGAGGGCCTGCGAGCGGATGTTCAGGAAACCGGTTGGCGTATCCATGACCCGAAAGGTCGCTAGATGCGGCAGTAGCGCTTGGCGCAACTGTTCCTCGAGGTATGGCACGAGATGTGGAACGAGAAAAACACCATCGAGCTCTACGCGACCACATGGATGCACTGTGAGGTCTGGCGTAGCGTGATGATCGGAGAGTTCCGGCAGTACTGCTACGAATCCGCACGCAAGGGCGTGCGCGTCAGGGAGAAGGTAGACCAGACCAACAGGCGTCAGGATGCGTGTGACAGGCAGGCTGGAGTGCGGTCGATCCGGCGCGTTGTACAGAGTGTGGTTGGCGTTAGAAAGATGCGGACCAGAGAAGAGGACGATGTGTGAAGTACTGGTCATGGTCTGAACCTCAGATCGAGAGGGCGTTTCGTACGTGCTGCACTGTAAATTCCGTCCAGTGCCGGTGGTGATCGCGTGTTGCGATCTGAATGTCGGCCTGGTGAATGTGCAGTGCAGCTAATCCGATAGCGATGGGTGTCAGATGATCCTGCTGCTGATAAGCCGCGGTGAGCTCCTGATCGAAGTCACGTCATGCCGTCTGGTTCTGCCGTGTACACGTGATCACAGGTCGTAAGTTCAACGTGGATGTGTTGTCCTGAAACGTAGCCCAGCGATAGTTCTGCCGGCCCGACTCCCAGGAGACTGTCAGGTAGTTATCTGCATCGCGGACACACGCTTCGCCCGTGCCGACGGCCATGCGAACAGCCTGATCACTTACGCTGAGCAGGCCTTCTGGCAGGGGGAGGGCACGTAACTGCTCTAGGTGGAGGGACACCACATGCTGAATCTCCAGCTCAAGGAAAGGCTGGAGCGCGTGATGCAGGTACACCCCATCAAACTGAATTTGCCCGCAGGCTTGGACGGTGACAGCGGGGGTGGCGTGGTGCGGGGAGAGCCGTGGATGAATGGCTAGGAATCCCGTCGCAAGCGAATCTCGGCTGCGGATGAGATGCAGTGTACCGATGTCGGTGTACAGGCGGCATGTGAAGGCGAGGGCTGCGGCCTTTACGCCTGCGGCTACAGGCATGCGGGGTGAACCCGGGACGGTCAACAACCCCGTGCAGGGTCCAAACTCTTGGCGATACAGAGGAGTGATCTGGTGTGCGGGCGTCATACGTCCATCCAAAGGACCGCTGTGACCCGTATGGCGCCACGCGTGAGCATGTGGCATGCCGTTGCCGTGACGGACCGATGGATCACGACCGGCGCCCCCAAGATCCCCGTGCGATGTTGCATGTCCGGATACTAATGGGGAGATGAAGTAATCGGCTGACAGGCAGCCGAATACTTCATGTGAAAATGATGAGTTGGGGAATTGTGTGTTGTAAGTCAGATCATGACTAGCTGCATTGCTTACTGAGCTTCGAGCATCTTTCTCGTCAGTCCTTTGGGCGTCAGATTGCCCTCCAGTAAGTCGCGGGTCGCCCGCTCCACCGCTTCTAGCGTTCCCATCATGGGATAGATCGCGGTCGTCGTCGGCCGAATCCCATAAGTCGCCAAGATAGAACGTGCCCGGAAGTGGTAGACGTCGTTCCGGTGTGAGAGCAGTCCGTATGCAATTCGAACTGCGGAGACAGGTTGACGCCAGAGGGTGACCTCGCCAACTTGCTGCAGAAGGTCTTTCTTCTTTCGGCGACTTCCTCCCAGGTCGCTCTGAATGAATGAAAAGTCCCTGCGGAGGTCGAAGTCCAGCGCTCGGAGCACCAGGTCACAGGCATAGACCGGTGGCAGCGTCACGTCATCAAAGACAAGATTCTGCTGTCCGACTTTCATGACATTCCGAACGGCAAACGCACACGCGGTAATAGGGTCAGGCATCAATGCGAGATAGGCCGCTGCTGTGGGATGCCAGCGCTGCAGCAGTTTCGCTAGTCCAGGCGCGCTGGCATAGCGAATTTTCTCAGCCTCAGCAAAGACCTTACGCAATTTGGATTCAAATTTCGCGACGGAGAAATCTTCTGGCGCGGCCCAACTCAACGCGAGCTCGAGCCCGGCGCCGAGAGAGAGCACACGCACATCGAACATCTCATCAGGTAGGGCATCCAGGCGTTCCAGCACGCCAGCCGCTGATGAAAACTCACCGCGTCCTAGGTACGCAGTTGCGCGTACCCATTTGGCGAACACATGTTGCCATTGATAAATTCGTAGGCCATCGTCGTCTGATTGCTCACAGATGTGGAGAGCTGTCGCAAAGTGGGCCGCTCGCTCCTCTGCCTCTTTTCCCTCGCGAGGTGTTGCGGTGGCCATCATCAGGGCCCGCATTGCTTCAGTGATCCAACCGAACGGCTCTTCACCCAGTGCAGTGGGTGGCACTTCACCAGTGAGGCCACCGATGCCCCAAAGGGCGGCATTGCGCTGCATCATCGAGTGTGCTCGGACCTGGTAGGCGCCGTCCGTGCGCTCTGCCAAACTGGTTAAGATACTTTCAGCCTCAACATAATTTCCAAGGATATAGAGACTGTTTGCAAGGACCAGTTCTGTGTAGCGCCAGGAGTACCGGAAGCCTTTCTTCCGGTCGTCCTGTACGAGGGCGGCCGTGGTTTCTACATGTCCCGCGGTAGAATGACAGGATATCAAGATTGCCCGTGCCCGTGCTGTGGATACTGCGGCACTCATTTCCTCTGCAATAAATAATGCTTGCGATGCAAATCGAATCGCTTGATCAAAATCCTGCTCATTCAGGGCGAGCACGGAGAGAGGAATATAAATGCCGATCTGAGCTTCCATGACTAAATCGCTCATGGGTAATTTGCTTAGACGGTCCAGCGCAAAATCAAGAGCTCCTCGCATTTCCGCAACCCGGACATGCATTTGAGGCCCACCTTCTTGTAAAATTTTGATTGAGCGCCGATAAACAGCAAATCCCTTGGCTGTCTCATTGGCAACCGCATCATTCATGGATAGGCCATGTTTAATGAGCCGCTCCATTTGCGGGGTGGTGCGCCAATACGAGACAATGAGCGCCCGAATGTACGCCTCAGTTGTTCCGAGGGCTTCGAGCGCTTCAACTATTTTTTCGGGGGGGATTGAATCTTCCAGTTGTTCCAAGAACCAATCTTGAAAAATTTGAGATGATCCAAGGTCAATTCCGTGGACGTCCATTCAGTACCTCTTCCCGATGTTATTGATTGTGTTTTAATCGTGATCAGTAGTGAGCGAGCCGCAGCAGTTCCCACCACCTGTGGCTCCACTGGTCGTGAAGCTCTTTCCGTCTGCGGCATATGCAAAAGCCGCACCTAAAGCCATGCCAGCAACAAGTAAGTAAGCAGCAATCTTCTTAAACATAATGACTCCTATGTGTAGTTGACCGTCAACTTAAGTTAACGCAGAAGGCTAATTGGAATCGGTGGTGTAGGAAGCACAGCATTTCACATTGCTGTCATCCGAAGCGAGTGTATGACCGTCTGCTGCAATCGCAAATGCGGAACATACACCAAGTCCTAAAACCAGCAAATAGGCGGCGATTTTCTTAAACATAATAATCCCCTATGTCAACCATTCTGCGAGAACTGTTCGGGCCAAAGCTAGCTGTTCCTTCTGAAATGGGTACGCAATACCAGCCTCGGCGAAAATCCGTTTACTCCCTGTGGTCGCGCCTAACAGCATACTGGACTTCAGGCGTTCAAGAGCCGCATTTCGGTCCTGGTTGAACGCGTGCACGAATTGGAGCGCTGCGATCATCGCAATCGCAAAATCCACGTTGTAGAAAGCAAAACGGAAGGTATGGGGCTTCTGCCAACCTTTCTTCAGAATGTCCTCGAATCCGCTCCAATCCACGCCTGAGGTCTGGACCAACCGGAGGAACTCCGCATCGATCTCCTCGGCAGTCGGCTGTTGCTCCTGCTGATAGATCCAGAGCTCCAGTCGAGTTCTCTCCTCAACATCGCGGAAGCGTTCCATGATGCGCTCAGCCGTGGAACGTAGATACCAGGTCCGCTCATCTTCTGCGATATTGTGAAGCTCAAAGAACTCTAACAGGCCTATATAGGTGAATACGAATGCATAGAATTCCTGAACTTCCCAGAAATTCATAAAATCCCAGAAAACATGATCTGGATTGCTTGATATGGTGTGATTATGTATAGCGTGACCCAGTTCGTGCAAAAAACCCCGGAAGAGATTGACGCCGCCGGTAAAATTACAGACCAGTACTGAACGACCGGTGGCCATAAAATGAGCGCAGATATTGCCGTTTGGCTTCCCAGGTCTGGGCGCTAGATCGAACCCTTCATACTGTTGGATCTGGTGAACAACTTCCCCGAATCGGGTATCCAGGCTGTTCAGGACTTGGATTGCCGTAGGTACATATTGATCGAGAGGAAGATCGAATGATTTGGGCTCAACAAGTGCGACCTGCAGATCCCACGGTCGCAGTGTGGGGACGCCTAAGGCCTGCGCTCGGTGTGTATGGAGGGAAACATCGACAGGATGGAAGACCTCACTGATCGTCCGAAGCAGTTCCTCCGTGCCTGCAATGGTGTCATTGCGGTCTAACCAACTGTAACTGGCGTAGTTGGCTTGGCCTGCCTCCGCTGCCATTGCCCGGCGTACGCTGAGTATCTTCGCGAAGAGGTCGTCAAGTCCTGACGCAGAGGCCATTTCAACAGCCTTGACAGCGTTCCAGACGGCCTCACGTTCGTTGCGGTCTTGGCTTTCGCGCAGGATGCGCTCAGCGTCCGCCATCGTCAGCATCTTGCCCGCAAACATAACGTGGTGTTGGCTTACGACATCTTGGTATTGCTTCGTCAGTCGCCTGAATTCCTGCTCCAGTTCGGCCATGCGGGGTGAGGGTGCGGGCCCACTGGCGATCAATGCGGAGACGGCAGGGTTGACAGATTCTAGACCGATCTGGTTGGCCAGTTCGTTCAGGACGCCGTCGAGCTTCTCGAGTTCAGGTAACCAGTGTTGCGTGTAGCGCTTGTGTAGAGCGTCGGTGGCTTCGTCGCCCGGGCGCTGATATTGACCGACGATTTGCTCGATCCAGAGCGTTTGGACACGCATTTTGAGCTGGCTCCAGGTGGCGAACCAGGAGGGCAGGTTCGATTGATCAACGGACACCTCGATCAGCGCCCGGTAATCAGCCATGAGCGCTTGTGCCCTGGCATCCAGGTCTTCGAGCGGGGTGGACATGGCTTAAACTATAGCGTCGTATGCCGAATTTAAGCCGTCTTGACCACATGCTGGCGACCGTACCAGCCGTCATCTTGACGCTGGTTGCGTCTGCCCATGTTTGGCGTTGGCATCACGAGACTGTGAGTGCATGGCGAGGTGGAGGCTTCGGTATGTATTCGACGATGAGTGATCAGCGGGGTCGTCGTGTGTTCATTTTCGTCCGTGATCAGTATGGTGATTGGCAGCGCGCGGAGGCGCCGCAGGCTATGAGGCGGGCGAATGAGACAATTATGATTCGAGCTTCTCGACGTAATCTCATTAATTATGGGGAGCAGATAGCGTGTAATTCAGAGATTAGATTTAAATATCCAGAATTGAAAGCAGTTCGAGTGGATTTTAGAGAAATATCATTTGACGACAAAATGTACACAGTTACCAATTCATTAAAGGAGTCAGTTACAGTTGAGCCTTGTCGGTAAAAAATCTACCATAGAAAGTTTACTTAAGACTGTGGATACATGGCAGACAATCTGCCTCATGACCCTTTTCACTTTGTTGACATTCACCGGATTAAATAAACAAATTGAAATGATATACGGTTGTATATTTATATTCGCCGTGATATTTAGAAGTGTTCTCGATAGAGAATTATTCTGGTTTGTAGTTTTATTGCTTGTATTGATACCGTCGATTATTGACTGGTGGTCTCTTGGAGGCCATGCATTTCTTGTACTATATTGGATTATTGCTATTTTCCTATCGTTTTTTTCTAAGGATAGATTGAACTTTGTCGGTAAGGCGGGGCAATATCTGATTGGCTGTGTGTTCCTTTTTGCGGCTATTTGGAAATTAATGTCACCAGAATTTGCCGATGGCGATGCGATGAAATACTTTATGATCACAACCGTGCCTATGGGAATAACCACAAGCCCATTTACAGGTTTGGATAGACATAGCCTATCAATAAATATTAACAATATTAGTCAGCTATTGGCGCAAGATACGACTCAAACTGTAAACCTGGTTGGGAGATTCAGCGTTGACCGCCCGGCGGCAGTATTCACTGCAATTACTCAATTTATAGAAATCACAATTGCATTTGCTTTTATTGCTCCACTGTCTTATAAATGGTCGATTATTAGAGAAATACTTCTAATTTTATTTTTTTTAACAGCATATATAATTATGCCTGTTCCCGGATTCGCTGTGCTTTTCTCTTGCATTGGCTTCGCATTTTCCAAGTCGATATATTCAAAAGCCTTTTTTATATTCGCATTTTTCTTATGGCAAATCATCACCTTACCATTTTTGGGATAATTCTTAGCTCGACATCGTCATGCGATAAATGAATTCATTAAAGCAGCTTAGAGCCCCTTTTTCTAAGGGGCTCTAAGCTTGGTTCAGATTGTAGTTGAAAAGAGTTCAGGAGCCAGAGCCGATACTGTTCATCATGGTCGTCATCGGGAGGAACACGGACACAACGATGACCCCCACCACACCGCCCAGGAAAACGATCAGGATCGGTTCAATGGCGGTCGTCAGGCCTTCGACCTGGGTCGTCACCTCGTCGTTGTACATCTCCCCAAGGTAGTTCAGTGTTTCCTTGAGTTTGGACTTGTCCTCGGCTGCGCGGAATTGCAGCCAGTACTGCTCAGGGAATTGTTTGGGATGGCCGGCCATGACGGGGAACATGGGCAGTCCATCAATGGCCTGTGCGCGCATTTCCCGGAAGTGCTTCTGGTACACGTCGTTCGCGGCGAGCTGTGCGGTGATGGAGAGGGCGTCATCGAGGGGGATGCTGTTCTTCAGCATCACGGAGAGGCCGCGGCTGACGCGGGCGAGAATGAACGTCCTGGTCATCGGCCCGACCAACGGTAACCGCAGGATCCACTCGTCAATCCGGTAGTGACCATCTGGGGTGCTGCGGTACCACCGGAAGAGCAGCACGATCCCCACGATCACCCCCACGACACCCAGTGTGACCAGTGGGTTCGAAGCGAGCTCACTGATCGACTTCACGACCTTGGTCAGCGGAGGCAATTCCGCCTTCAGGCCGTCCAGGATGCCCATGAACGTGGGGACAACCTTGGCCATGATGAAGTACGTCACGATGAAGCACGCGGCCATGATGATGGCGGGGAGGGTCAGGCCTTTCTTGACCATGCCCGCGATCCGCAGCTGCCACTTGTACATCTCGCTGAGCTCTTTCAGGCTTGGGGCGATGCTGCCGCCTTCAGCCCCCATTTTGATGAAGGCGACGAACACCGGGTCGAATGCGTGGGCGTACTGCTTGCGAGCGACCACTTCGTCGAGGGGATGACCTTCGTCGACTTCCTTGCGGACACTCTCGATGGCCGCGCGAAGCTGCCGGTTGGTGGTGGTCCGGGCCGCCACGCCCAAGGCTTCGCTCTGCGCGACACTGCCCGACCCGAGGAGCTGCGCGAACTGCTGCGTGAACATGGCCCGGTCCTTCAGGCTGGGGGGGCGGTTCTCCCAGGGCATGGTGATGTCCTGGTTGCGGGTGATGCTGGTGACCTGCACGCCCATGCCGGTCACCATCCTCTGGGCTTCCTCCTCCGTCGCGGCGACGATCTTGCCCTTGCGTTCTGCGCCGCGGGCGTCGAAGCCCTTGTAATTCCAGGTCCTCATGCGGCCAGTGAGCTCGCAGCTGGGATGAGCCAAGCCATCCCGATCAGGGCGGCCCCGAGCAGCCAATCGACGCACACAGGGCGGGCGGTGGTGGCCAGCGCGGTCACAGGGCGTCTCATTCGGGCATCCATGCGTAGGCGATGGGGTAGACGCGGCCCTGCGTGTCCTTCGCCTGCCAGGTGATCGTGATGGGCGCGGCGGACCGCGTGAGGACGGAGATCGTGCCGACCAGCATCGCGCGGGGCATGAGGACGCCGTTCGTGCCACCGCTGCTGTCCCGCTGCGCGAGCTGCGCTTCGACGGGCTGGCCGTTCTGGTAGGCGCGCAGGGAGGCGGGGTCGATCTGCATGGCCTGGCTGCTGCTGGTGTTGCTGAGTGAGTAGGTGACGTTGGTGCCGCGCCCGCGGAAGTTCACGCGCAGGTACTCGGGGACGAGCGTCGTGGTGGGGGTGTACTGGGCCTGCTGTACCTGCGGTGCCACGCTGGGGACTGCCGTGGCGGGTGCAGAGGCCACTTGCGGAGCCGTCGTAGTTGGCGTGAAGGCGGTGGCAGCGGCCGGGAACGCACTGGGAGCGGTCGGGAACGCCGCCTGCTGGAACAGGTTGTTCGCCGAAGGGAAGGTGGTAGGTGCTGGTGCGGCGGGTTGCTGGAGGGGAGCTGCCGCAGTGGGGAAGTTCGCCAGCGTTGGCGCGGGGGTACTACTCACTGCTGCCGTGCTGGGTGCCGTCCAGTTCATGGCGGGTGCCGAGGCTACGGGCATGGCAGAGGCCAGGGTCGGCACTGCCGTGCCCGGGACACTGATGGCGGCGGCTGGGCTGGTGGGGAAGGTCTGGGCCTGGGGGGTAGCCTGCGGCATGACCGGGACGGAGGCGGCCTGGGGCGCTGCGGCGGGCGTGGTGGAGCGCCCGGACGAGATCGCCTGGGTGATGCGCATCCACTCTGCCTGGTACCGCACGGTCTCCTCCAGGGTGGCCACGCGGATGGTTTGCGGGCTCTGGATGTAGATGCTGATGCCGGTCCCCTCGTAATTCGGGATGAAATACGTGCCGTTGGCAATGGTCACAGTTCCGTACGGCAGGAGCTGCACGTTCAGGGGCATGACCATCGGCTGGGCGCCGGGCGCGGTCACCACGGCATTGACGGCCGTCTGTGCGGCGCTGAGGCTGGCGGAGCTGAGGAGGGCGGTCAGGACAACGGTGAGTAACTTCTTCATGGGATACCTCGCTGGGAGCAGTGTGCGTGCAGTAGGGGTGACGATTTAACGGCCGGGGATCTTGATCTGCGTGACGCCCGCGCCTGGGGTCACCGTGGGGACAGCCGGGCCGCGCGTGTCGGACCGGTCGGCGGCCTGCAGGCTGATCAGGAGCACGCTGGTGCCCTTCGTGACGCTGGTCTTGCCGAACAGGGCACCGAGTACGGGGATTTCACTGAGGATTGGCACGCCCTTCTTCGTGGCGCTGTCGTCGGTGGACAGGACGCCGCCCAGGAGGAGGGTCTCGCCGGGGGTGACGGTGGCGATCGTGGTGAGGGTCTGCTTCTCGACGAGGATGGAATTCTGGACGCCGGCGCGGGGCGTCTGCCCGAGGTCGAGCTGGATCTGGAGTTCCACGCGGCCGTCAGGGCTCAGGCGGGGCGTCAGGGTGACGTTCAGGCCGTAGTCGTAGGTTTCGCGGGTCTGCGTGGTGGTGCTCGTTCCGCCGCCCGTGCTGGTGTTCGTCACCGGGAGGAGCAGCTGGCCACCATTGCGGAACACACTGGGCCGACCGTCCTGCGCGACGAACGAGGTGTCGAGCAGGGTGTTTGCGCGGCCGCTGGTGCGGGCGGCCTGGAGTTTCGCCTCCACGGTGACGGGGCTCAGTCCAGCCGAGTACCCGGCAGTGAGTGCACCGTCCGTGTGCCCGATGCTGAAGCCGCCCACGCCGACCTTCCAGTCGAGACCGAGGTCTGAGCCGTTGCTGCCGCTGATCTGTTCGATGCGCAGTGCCATGCGGACATCGGGCAGTCGCGCGTCGAGATCCTCGATGGTGCGCTTCACGCGGGCCACAGCGTCCGGGTTGCCGGTGAGGACCACACTTCGCGTCCGGTCATCCGCGACCACCCGCACGCCCCCAATCAGGGTGGCGCCCGCGCTCTGTCCCGCGCTCTGACTGGTCGAAGGAGTACTGCCCTGGGTGGTAGATGACGCTGTGCTGCCAGTTCCCTGTGCTGCTGTGCCGGTCGTGGCCTTCTCGCCGCCCTCCGCCTTGGTGCCGTCCTGCGCGTACAGGGTCCCCAGCTGCTGCACGAGGGTGGCTGCCGTGGCGTACGCGAGCGGAACGCGCAGGGTGACGGCCTCCATCGTCGGGACCGGGGTGGGCGTGCCCAGACGCACCTGCTGCAGGTAGGCACTGACACGCACCTGCTCGATCGGCGTGGCCCGCACTTCCAGGCCGCCGCTGACCACGCGGACGGATGCGTTCGGGAAGATCTCCTTCAGGGTCGCGTCCGTCCCGCTGGACACGTCCGGGTACACCACGATGACGCGCATGGCTTCGCGCACTTCAGCGGCACTCAGGGCGGTCTGGAAGGCCGTCAGGTCGTCGGCGGGGCCGCGAAGGACGTACGTGCCCGCGTCCAGCGGTGTGGGCTTCAGGGTGCTGCTGACACTCGCGGCGATGCGGGTGACGAGGTCAGCACTGAGGGACGTCTGGATGGTGCGCTGCTGCTGCACGTCGGCCGGTGGCACGGCCAGGGGAACGGGCTCCTGATCGGTGGTCGTGGCCGTTCGGTCGGGGGCGTCCTTCTCCAGCTGCGCGAGGGTGATCTTCGCGGCGGTGAGCGCGGCGGCGCTGGGCGCCTGAAGGTACGCGCGGCCGTACGCGGCGAAGAGTTTCACGTCGTGCAGGGCTGCCAGGGTCGTGCGGGCCAGGTCGGGGTCCGTGCGGGTCATGGGCACGCTGTCGGTGATGGTGCCTGGAGCGGCGGGTGTGCTCACCTGAGTCGTGAGGAGGGCCTGCACCTGGGCGACCTGCTCCGCCGTGCCACTGACGATGCTCGCCTCGCCCACGGGGACGATGGTCGTCCCGGTGAGGGTGGCCAGGCGAGCCGCGTCATCGGCCGTCAGCAGCACGGGGACGGTCACGAGGATGGGCTTGGGCGCGGTCAGCAGGGCGTTGATGGCGCCTGGCGGGGCGATGACCAGCGTGTCGCCGATGAGTTGCGCGGCGATCTTGTCGCTGTACAGGCTGAGGAGGCGTTCGAGGGCAGCTTTGCCGGTCAGGCCCTTGATGGAGAGGGTGACGGGCACGCTTGGGATATCCCGGGAGAGGAGGGTGAGGCCAGTCGCTTTGGCGATGGCAGTCAGGACGGTGGAGAGTGGTGCGCCACTGGGGAGCGTGACGGTGACCGTCTTGGCGAGCTTCGGGTTGCTGGGGAGCGTGACCGCGAGTGCGGGCGTGGCGGTGACGGCCGCCGGGGTGGCGGCGTACGCGGTGAGGGATGCGCTGGACAGGGCCAGCATCAGGGTCAACATGCGGTTCATTCGGCCTCCTGGAGCAGCACGGTGCGCGTGCCACTTGCATCACGGAGTGTGAGTTGCGTAGGGGTGACCGTCACAACCTTCACGCTGGTCCCCGGGATGACCTGCCCCGCTGCGACCGTCTCATCCCGGCCACTGACGGTGAGCAGCGCGATGGTTTGGCCGCCCTCGGATTGCACCGAGCCGAGGTACGTCACGGATGCAGACGTGGGGGTGACGGGCGCAACAGGGGCCGCTGCGGTCTCACTGGGTGCAGGGGTCAGGACGGTGACGGCGACGGCGCTGCCCGTGCTCTGCGGGCGGGGCGCGGGCAGGACCGTGACGGGCTGGGCGGTAACAGGCAGTGGAGTGACAGGCTCAGGGGCGGGGGGCACGTACCGGGGTGGCGCGTACGTGATCGGTGCGACCTGCACCGGTTTCACCGACTGAACGGGCAGCGGCGTGGGTGCGCTCACGATCGGAACCGGAGCGACTGGAGCTGTGTCAATGGGAACGACCGTGGGGGTGGCGGTCTGGAAGGGTGCGGGCGCTGATTGCTGCACGGCACTCTGAACGGTGGCTCGTGCGGCGCCGGTGCTGCTGGGTGCGCCCGAACCGAACGAGCTGGAGAGCGCTGGATCTGGAGTGACGAGCGCCGAGGCGACTTCCTCACTGGGTGTTGCTTTCACGGGCGGCTGTTCAGCGGCCTCTTCACCACTGGCGGGCGTGATGCCGGTCCGGCTGGGGTCTGTGGCGGCAGACGGCACCGTGGCCGCCGGGACGCTGGTGCTGGTGGGTTCTGAGGTTGGGTGGCCTGAGAGTGCCGACGAGATTTCTGCGGCCGTAGGCGTTTTCCTGGAAGTTGTGGTGGTGCCTGGCGTTCCCACGCTTCCGCTCCCCTCCGGTGATGGGGTCAGGGCGCTGGCAGGTTCGGTCGGTGCGGTGGTGCCGAGCGTTCCTGTTGCGACGGGGGGGCGCGGGTCGTGATGGAGCGCGCGGGCGAGAAGGATCACGCCGAGAACTCCGAGTGCGGCCGTCATGATCAAGAGGCGGGGTGCGGGCTTATTGCGGCCCTTCGACGCGGCGTTGGGTGTCGCTCCTGAACCCCCATAGGCGGCCTGAGGAGGAACCTTTGAAACCTTTGAGGCCTTTGGGGGCCGACTGGGGCGGGTGAATTTCTTCAGGCCGCGCTGCTTGGGCGCGCCCTGTTGAGGGCTGCTGATCGCGGGCTCAGATGCTGGGGTCGATTCAGGGCTAGGTAGCTGAAACTCGGGCTCCGGGTGTTCTGGTTCCTGATCCACAGATGGGACGGATTCTCTGGGTGCTGGGGGCAGCGACACGTCTGGTTTGGGTGCGGGGCGTGGGCGTGGTGCTGCTTTCGCGGCTGCAGGAGCAGGGACAGGTGCAGGTGCAGCAGGGGTGACCGAGGGCGTGGGTGCAGGGGCGGCCACGGGCTGCGGGGCCGCAGGTGCGGATTCACGGACCGGTGCAGGAGCAGGCCGGGCCGGGACCGGGCGAGGGATGGGGTGTTGCTGGTCTTCTTGCGTCATGGTGTCCCTCCGGTCGGGATGGCAGTGGGTGTTGTCGAGGGGGGCGCTTTCACTGGTGTGCTGTCGCGGGTGTAGGTGGTGAGTTTCAGGGAGCCGGTCACCTGACCGTCGTCTCCGGCCGACAGGCTGATCCCGCGGGCGGTGAAGGCGCGGGGGAGCGCGGCGATGGTCTGCACGTAGGCCTGCGTGCGGGCGTACGTGCCGCTGATATCCAGGTCCAGATCCACGGCGGTGACGCCTGCGACATCACTGACGCGCACGGTGCGGGAGAGCTTGCCTGTGGTGATCCCGAGGCGCTGGGCGGCCAGTTGGAGGGTGTCCAGTACGCGAGGGAGTTCCTCGCTGTCAGGGAGGCTCTGCTGGAGTTCAGCGTCCGCGCGGCGCAGCTCGGCTTCTCTCTGCTGCTCGGCTGGGAGTGCGGCTGCGTCGGCACTGAGGCGGTCGATCTCGCTGCGTAGGCGGGTCTGCTCGGCCCGGGCGGTCTGCACCATCGGCCAGGTGACCTTCACGACCCCGAGTACGCCCAGGAGGCTGACGGCGACGGCTGGGAGGAGGGCTTTCTGGTTCATGGGGTGCCTCCGGCGGTCGCGGCGCCCGACACGGCACCGGGTGATGTCGTTGCATTCGGCGTCGGTGAGGCCTGCGGTGTGGGTGTGGCCGCCTGTGAAATGGGTGCGGTCCGGAAGGTGACATCGCAGGACTGGGCCTTGCAGGCGATGTTGCGCACGTCCACGCTGAGGCCGCCCACCTGGTAGGCGCGGACGAGGTCCTGCGGGCTGCGGGTGACCGCGCTCAGGTCGTACGTGCGGTCCACGGCGGTGCCGAAGGCGCGGGTGTCCGTTTCCGTGGGTGAGTTCGGTCCCGCGAGGCGGACGAGGGCCCCCTGGATGGAACCGGCTCGTGCCGCGATGAGGGGGAGATCGGCGGCGAGCGGACCCTTGTTGCTCATGAGGGTCTGCGCCTGCGTGACTTTCGCGGCAAGTTGCTCGTTCCGGGCGCGGAGGCGTTGGGTCTCCAGGGCCTGCTGTTCGAGCGTGGCGCGCTGTCCTTCCAGGACGGCGTTCTGTCCTTTCGTGGCCGTCGCGAGCGCGAACAGACCGCCGTTGATGATCGCGGTGGCGGCCAGCGCGACGTACAGACTTGGGTGGATGGTGGTGGCGGCATCCAGGCGGCGTGAGAATGCGGCGACGACCCCGCCGGCCGTCGCGGGCTGCTTGGGCGCAGGGACCTTGGCGCCCCGGAGGGCCACATCGAGTGGCAGCCACGTCGCCGTGATGGGGGCAGGGAGTGTCAGGCCAGCGGCGGGTTCCCCGATCACGATGAGGTGCGGCGTATCACCGTTGGCGATCGGGCGATTGAGTGCCGTGTGTGCGACCTTCTCCAGGTCCTGGCGGTCGTTGCGGGCCTGGGAGCGGGTGACGAGGTGTGCAGGGGACGCGACGGTGACCTCGAACGTGTCGTCGAGGGGGTGGATGATCACGGCGCTGTCGGGGAGGCCCGCGGCTCGCAGGGCGGCGCTGGCGAAGGGGATGACCTCGGTGATGCGGAGGCCGGTGCCGCGGGCGGCCGCGTTGACCTGGGCGACCAGGGCTCGGTCGTGCAGGGTAAATAACGTGTCTGAACCCGGAGTGGTGGAGACGAAACTCTGGAATTTCGTGTCCAGAAACGGCAGGAGGTTGTCCTTCGGAACGGCAGGCGGAGCCTTCTCCTGCTGGAGCTGCCCGTGCAGGACCAGGAGGGTAGGGCCCTTCGCTTTGATGCTGCTGGCCATGGCGCGCAGGTTCTTGATCGATCCTGGCTCGGCGGTTTTCGTAGGGCTCAGGAGGAGGGCCTGGGTGCCGTCGAAGTAGAGGACGTTCATTCGGCACTCCATTTCTCGGGCTGGATGGCGTACTCCTGGGCGACCTCTTCGCTGATGATCCCGGCTGCCACGGCCCGCTTGAGTTCGTTATCCATGCTGCGGTTCCCGTACGGGTTGCGGGCTTTGAGGGTGTCTCGGAGGGACTGCAGGTATCCGTTGTCCGTTTCGCCGTTGGGGCGGATGATGCTGCGCTGGTTGCTGGTCAGCACCATGGCCTCGTGGATGACCTGCCGCTTCCCGGCGATGGTGGGGACGAGCTGCTGCGCGAAGATGCCGACGAGAATTTCGGAGAGGGCGTGCCGGGCGCGGTTCTGCTCCTCGGCCGGGAACTCGTTGATGATGCGTTCGACGGTGGCGGCGCTCTCGTTGTTGTGCAGGGTGGAGAGTACGAGGTGCCCGGTGGCCGCGGCGCGGAAGGCGGCGTTGATGGTTTCCGCATCCCGCATCTCGCCGACGAGGATGATGTCGGGTTTCTGCCGGAGCGCGGCGCGCAGGGCGCCACTGAAGGAGCTGGTGTCCACGCCGACTTCCCGCTGGAGGATCTGGCTGCGTTTGCTGCGGAACACGAACTCGATGGGGTCCTCGATCGTGATGATGTTGTGGCACTGGGTGCGGTTCACGTGATCGACGAAGCTGGCGAGCGTGGTGCTCTTCCCGCTCCCGGTCGGCCCGGTCACAAGGATGAGGCCGCGCTTCTGGCGCATCACCCACTTGAAGCCTTCAGTGAGGTGACCGACGCCGTGCGGCGTTTCGCCCATCTCGTCGTCCAGGAGGCGCAGTTCGTTGAAGCTGGGAATCTCGCGGGGGAGGGGCCGCAGGACGAGGTAGGGCCGCCCGTGCTCCTTGCCACCACTCACGCGGAAGTTACTGAGGCTGGTGGACGTGCGGTAGTCGGCGTCCCAGGGTTGACTGTCCGGGATGTCCCGGTAGCGGGTGTCCCGGCAGAGTTTCTGGTGAAGGTTCGTGACATCGTTGCCGGTCAAGAGGGCGTACTGCGTCTGCGGGGTCCAGACGCCGTGCAGGGCGATCAGGGGGGGCTGGCCGGTTTTGAGCTGGATGTCAGAGGCGCCCGCGCGGGTGAGGTCGTCGAGGACGGTGCTGATGTTTTCGGGGGTGACTGGGATCATGGTGGCCTCGGGGATCACTTGACGCGGGTCAGGACGCTGTGGAGGTTGGCCTGATGGGCCGCGACTTTCTCCATGCCGTCCTGGTGAAGGGTTTTCAGGCCGGCCATGGTGGCGGCGAGTTCGAGGGCACCCTGATCGCGGGATGCGATGGCCGCGCGGACGTCGGGGGTGACGGGAAGGACTTCGTGTACGGGGATGAGCTTGTAATCACCCTGGCCGTGGCACAGGGGGCAGGTCCGGCCGCCCTGCTGGCCCGTGCCGCGCAGCATGGTGGCGCCGGGTGTGGGGGCGTACTGCTCGGGCATGAGTTCTTCCACGCTGCATTCGGGGCAGGGGCGGCCCACGAGGCGCTGTGAGACGACCACGCGCAGGGTCTCGGCGACGGCGTACGCGGGCACGCCGAGGTCGATCAGGCGGGAGATGGTGGCCAGGGCGCTGTTGGTGTGCAGGGTGGAGAGGACCAGGTGACCGGTCTGGGCGGCGTGCACGGACGTTTCAGCGGTTTCCTCGTCGCGGATCTCGCCGACGAACACGATGTCCGGGTCCTGGCGGAGGATGGCGCGCAGGACTCGCGCGAAGTTCAGCGAGGTGCTGGGGTCATCGGTGCGGCGGATCTCGGTCTGTACGATGCGGGGCTGCTCGTACTCGATAGGGTCTTCGATGGTGCTGATCTTCCGGCCGGGCGTGTTGAGGCCCTTGAGGACGGTGTGCATGAGGGTGGTCTTGCCGCTGCCGGTGGGACCGGTGACGAGCAGGAGGCCATTGGAGCCGGTCGTCGCTTCGCGCATCAGGGCGAGGTTGTGCTCGCTGAACCCGGTGTCGTCGAGGGTGGGGAGGGTGCCGCTGTCCTTGAGGAGGCGCAGGACGATGCTGTCACCGTGATTGCTGGGGAGGCTGGAGACGCGCATGCGCAGCAGCTGCTCCTTGCCGTTGACGACCAGGGGGATCGCGATGCGGTTGTCCTGCGGGAGCTGGCTTTCCAGACTCATGCCGCTGAGCATCTTCAGGCGGTTGATCATCTGCGTGGCGAGGCTTGTGGGCACCAGGCTGCGTTCGATGAGGTTGCCGTGGAGGCGCTCGCGGATCATCAGGCCCGTGCGTTCCGGCTGGAAGTGGATGTCGCTGGCGTCGTTGCTGGCCGCCTCGATGATCGCGCTGCTGATCCGTTTGGCAACGGGGCTGTTCGGGTCGGCGGAGTCCAGGTCGACGATGTCCTGGTCGCGTTGGCGTCCGGCGGCTTCACGTTCGAGCTCGGCATCCTGTGCGGCGCGGGTGTACAGGGTGAGGATGAGGTGGTCGAGGTCGGGTTCGGAGGCGACGGCGACCTCGATCTCCATGTGCTGGAGTTCGTCCTCGACGGCGGTCAGGGAGAACGTGTCGGTGGGGTCCTGCACGAGGATGGTGAGGACGTTGCCGCGTTTGGAGTGGGGCACGATGCGGTACTGGTTGATGGTGGCGTCGCTGAGCATGTTCCGGACGTCCGGGTGGGGCGGATCGCGGCGGGCACTGATGTACGGCGTCCCGGTGAACTTGGCGTAGGCCTGCGCAAGTTCTTCTGGGGTGATGCGCCCATCCTGCAGGAGGCGTTCCTGGTAGTTGGACTGCGTGAGTTCGTCAGGGCGGATCTCGCCGTAGCCCAGGAGGTACAGGGCGTCCATGACGGTCCGCATGGGGCGCTCCCGTTCGGGCGCGGGCGCTTCAGTGGTGCGGGCGGTGGGCGGGGGTGGCGTGGCGGGGGCCTGCGGTCGGAAGGCGACGAGACCCTGCGCGTACTCCTCAGCCGTGAGGTCCCAGGGGTCGTCGGCGGCCCAGACGTCCTGTCCGCGGTGGGTCCCGATGTACATGCCGTGCGGGGCGTCCTCTGCGGGTGCGGCTTGTTCGACCACGGGGAACTGGATGAGGTTCAGGGCACCGGTCAGGTGGCCTTCGGGGATGCCAGCACGCCTTGCGAGGGCGAGGGGGGAGTGGTGGGGGTGGTCGAGGTCGGTGGTGTCATGGCCGTACCGGGCGAGGGCCTGCAGGAAGCTGGCCGTGTACGGGGCGGCGTGGCGTTCCACTGGGGGTGGCGTGTGGCTGCTCATGATGCCTCTGTGATCTGGTCGATTGGCATGGCTGTACGGTGCCTGTCCTGGGGGTGACGAATGCGGGGTCACCCCCCCCGCTGGGGGATGTGGGTGGTAGGTGGGGCGCCACCCCCACGGCGGGGAGGCTGCCGGTATGCACGACATCACCCTGTGGCCGTCCGTTGGCGGCGTTCTTGAGGCCTGTGGGCGCGAGCACGCCCTGGACGTGGCGCACCTGGCGCGGTGGGCGGCGCCTGCATTGGGGATTGATCCTGAAGTGGCGTACGTGGCTGGGCTGCTGCACGACGTGGGGAAGATCAGTGTGCCGGTGGACATCCTGGGGGCGGAGCGGGCCCTGTCGGCGTCGGAGTGGACGCTGGTGCGGGCGCATCCGGTGGAGGGGGAGGGTCTGATCCGGAAGTGGTGGCCGGACGCGCCGCTGGCAGTCCTGCATGCGGTGCGGCATCACCATGAGCGCCTGGATGGCCAGGGGTACCCGGACCAGCTGCGTTCGCTGCCGGACTTGACAGCGCTCATTGCAGCGGCAGACGTGTATGTGGCGCTGCGCGAGGCGCGGCCGTACCGGGTGTCGAGGAGTGTGCAGGAGAGCGCTGAAATCCTGCGGGGCGAGCCTCTGCCCGCGCACGTGATTTCGGCGGTGTTGGATGCAGTTGTGCCGTGCTCAGCGTCGCGTGTGGTGTGATCGATCCAGGGGCATGATGCCGTCACACAGGAGGTGCAGCCACTGTGCGAGGAAGTACCCGATGACGGCGATGGTCATGTGATTCCAGCTGGGGAGCGTAGGGGTGATTTGCAAGTGCTGCGCGCCCCACACCAGCGGGGCCGCCCAGAGGGCGAGGTACGCGAGGCGGATCGTGGGCCCAGCCAGGTAGGTGTGGCTCATGCCGCGGTGGCGACTGAGGGCGGCGTAGGGTGCCCAGATGAAGCGCATCTTGCCCCAGCGGCGCCTGGCGTCGTTGCGGTGGAGGTCCAGGTCCGGCGTAACGAGAAGCGTGCCGAAGGCGAGACCCGCTCCGAGGGCCAGGGCAGTTTCTGCGTATCCCGCGAGGATCAGGGCGCCGCACGTGATGGACGTGGCGGTCAGGTTAACGGTGGTGTGCTGGTAGCCGTGCATGGTCTCAGCGTGAGTCGCCTGGGGGTGACCGGCGGGCCTGGAGGGCGCGTAGGCCGAACGTGATCAGGAGTAGGGTGGCCGCGCTGAGCAGGCCCAACCACTCCGTGAAGGTCGCGCCGATGGCGAAGGTGAGCAGGGTGAACAGGGCGAGTGCGGTGTGCCAGCTGTTCCGTCCGAAGAGGGCGAGTTCCGGGGCGGGGTTGAGGGCGTGGACGGCGCCGAGGCACCCGGCAGTGAGCCCGATGATCATGGCGTAGGCGGGGGCGGGCACGCCGCCTTGCAGCGTGGCGTAGCCCACCAGGCCAATGAAAAGGGTCAAGGTGATCAGGAGTGCATCCCGGGAAGTAATGGGGACGGCGGTCGCTCGGGGTGCGAACGCGAGGGTGAAGGCCAGGACGGTCAGGGCCGCTGCCACGAGCAGCCCGGCGGGGTGGCTGAGGAGGGTCACGCTGAGGACAGCAGCGGGTGGGAGGAGCAGCGTGAAGGGGAGGGTGCCCCCGATCCGCGAGGCGCTGGCGGCACTGACGGCCCCCAGCAGGACGAGTGTGATGAGCACGATCGTATCCGTGGGGTTCATTTGGCCTCCTGCTGTGCCGCGTTGAGATGGTCTGTCGCGAGCTGTACGGCGCGGTCCAAGTGCGCCGTGGGGAGGTACCCGAGGTGCTGCCCGAAGCCGTCGTCGAGGTCGAAACCGCCCTGAGGGGCCGGGCGCAAGCGACCCGCATGCCCGGTGGTCGTGATGAGCCAGTGCTCATCGCCCTGCGTCACAAGGTGATGTTCGGTTGACGCCAGGCCGTCGATGAGGGGGAGCAGAGCCCGGAGGCGGCGCGCGGCGGCGGGCGTCGTGGCTAGAACGGCGAACCGGGTGGTGTCCCCTGTGGAGGAGGTGTGGGCCAGGGTGACCGCGTGGGCGGTGGGGAGCGCGCCGTCTGGCGTGACCAGAAGTTGCTGGAGTGCAGGAATCATGTCCGGCAGTGTGCGGGTCGTGGGGGTGACGGTCCGTCACCCCGAGCGCAACTACGGTGAGCGCATGACCTTCTTGCCGTCCTTCTTCCGTCGCCGGCGCGTGCCCCCGGTGACCTGCGCGCTGGATCCGGCGCGGCACCTCATGCGGGAGGTGATGGAGGCTGGACCTACGGAGCAAGTGGAGGTCTCGATGCGGGAGGGACGGGTCACAGCCTTCACGCTACGTGGGCCTGCGGGACACGAGGCGTTCATCGTGCAGGGCACTCGCGCGGTCGGACGTGGTGGGAGCTTCGATCTGAGCAGCCCGGCGGAACGGGGCATGCTGCGGAGCACGGTCCAGGCAGCGGTCCTGACAGCGGATGATCACCTGGAGTTGCAGAGTACGGCGGCCGCGGCTGGGTGCAGTCTGGTGCGAGGGGTTGATCTGCTGGACGGTGCGGAGCGCTGGACGCCCCTTCGGGCGGTGCATGCGGATGGGCGGGTGGTCTGGGCGGCGGAGGTGACGCGGGCCTTGTCTGGGATGCCGTTGGAGCAGTACGTGTGGGCGGGTGGGTACCGGGTGGGGGCGTACCGGCATCACGAGCCTCTGGGCATTGTGCGGTTGATGGCCCAGACGGATGAGGCGTTACGGGCGCAGGGGATCGTGCCGGAGAGGCTGCCCGCGCTGCTCGTGACGAGCGCGTGGCTGGTGCGATCCGGAGTGGTCGCTTCCCTGCTAGAGGGCACTGCGCTGGACGGTGATTTGATGGTTCCGGGTGATTTCGAGTGGCAGGAGACTGCATATCAGCAGCTGTGGTTGTCGTTGACGCGGGCGGAAGTGCGGCGTGCGGGGGTGGGAGGGACGGCGACTTGGGTAGACCTGTCCGCGTGGCGGTGGCGGGCCGGGTGAGGTGCGTCAGGTGTGGCAGCGTGCGGAGGGGTGACGTGTCAAGGTGGTGGGGTGAATCATCACGATCTGGCCAATGCCGCGCAGCTGGCTGAACTGCAGGAATGGGTTGCGGCCGCGGTTGGTGCGGGGCGGCCTCAGCCGGTTCGTCGGTGTGAGAATCAGTCGAGTGCCGAGATTGGGGAGATCTCGGATCTGGCTGTGTCGGATGTGGTCACCAGCCCACCAGATCATCCTTGAGGTCATCGGTGGCGAGTTTCGCGTAGCCCTTCCTTGTCGTGTCGATACTCTCGTGTCCGAGGTGCGCCGCGACCCGCCCGAAGTCCTTGACCTGTTGCAGCAGCCGCGTCCCGGCGTACTTCCGGCCCGGGTGGAAGCCCCGGAACTTCACGCCAGCGGCCTGGAAGGCCTTGTCCAGGTGGTACCGGGCGGTCATCGGTGAGGCGTACCGGAACACGCGGTCCCGGGGCGTGGTGCGCTTGCCGTCCGTGTGTTCGGGGCCGCCCGGGGCGTAGAGGCCGCGGTAGTGGCGGGTGGCGCGGGCGAGACTGGTGCTCATGGCGACCAGGCGCTCCTTGCGGCCCTTGCCGCTGCGGACATGGACGCGCCGGTTCGCCTCGTCGAGATCCTCCCAGGTCAGGGCGAGCGCTTCACTGATCCGCAGACCCGCGTGTGCAGTGAGGAACAGCAGGAACTTCACGTGCACGTCCGCGTGATCGAGAACGTCCGCGAGCTCGTCTTCCTGGTACGGCGGGCGTTTGACGATGCCCGGCGTGCGGTCCTTGGGGATCTTCACGTCCATGAAGGGATCGGCCTCGGTGGCGCCCGCCCAGCGCAGCGCCCGATACAGGCAGTTCGCGGCGGCCACTTTGAGCTGTACGCCTGCAGGCTTGCGGCCCGCGCTCAGCATCGCGGCCACGTAACTCGAAGCGTCGCGGCGACCAGGCCGCAGGAGGTTCACGGCATTCGAAGTGGCGTGATCGAGGAACTGCCGGACGCCCAGGGTGTAGGCCTCGATGGTGCGGGGACTGGTGAGCAGGCCGCTGGCCCCCTCGTGGGTGAGATACGCCTGGGTGAGGGAGATCAAGCCACCAATGTCTTTTTCGCCGGCGGCCTGAACGGCGCGGCGGCGAAGTTCGTCGTCGGGCAGGCTAGCCCACGTTTGGGCCTGGGCCAGTCTACCGTTGCGGTAGTGGTCAAGTGTCATTGGGCTGTCCGAAGAGCGGGCATGTCTTATCTTACCTAAAAACGTTTAGAGCAGATAAAAGAGACCCGGAGCTTCTACAGAATCGCAAGGCTGCACTGCCCCCAACACCTGGCAATCGATGTGCAGAACCCACAGCAGTTCAACTCCGCATCGGCCGATGTGAGTTATCCCCCTGCTACACCCCTCAATCAGACTTGCAGGGGCCTTCCTGACCTTCCTGTGGGCTTGCCAATTTCTATAGCGTGCAGGACGTACCTTTTCAACCACCGTGATTCGAGGTCCGTCATCCCTCGTTCCACGAACAGGCTTCGGTGGGGCACACCCGACACACTCTGGGAGATCTACGCGTCCCCACAAGATGCAACGTGCAGCGTCAGAGCCTATGGCACCCAATTGGAAAGGTCTAGCCGCAGAGCGCCATCGTGGAAGGCCAACGTGTAGGCACGATCGAGGTCAAACACAACGAACACGCCCAACTGGTATGCATACCTGAGGGCGGGATCCGCCGGATTCCTCGTGGTGAACTGAATCAGCTTGGCGATATCCAACAAGACGTCGGGCGCTCTCATCTGACTGGCGCGCTTGGCCTCGACGATCAAGAGATTATGATCGTTCTCGTTACGTCGGTGCACGATGA
This sequence comes from Deinococcus sp. LM3, assembly GCF_002017875.1. NCBI lineage: Bacteria > Thermotogati > Deinococcota > Deinococci > Deinococcales > Deinococcaceae > Deinococcus > Deinococcus sp. LM3. Next base: position 51,946 of record NZ_MUFV01000004.1, read on the forward strand.
GATCCGGTGACACGCCCGAGAGAGCAGCGCGTTGAGCCGTAGGGCCACCAAAGTTGAAGTTCCCTGGAAAGCGAGAGAGTTCGTTTCGAATCTCATCACTAATGTGTGTATCCGTCACTCCACGCAGGTGCTTGTCTTCTGCCCCATTCGCGTTGTACTCGCCATCCACGTCCGGGCGAGGGACGAGGTGACCAAAGCATTCCGTGAGGTACTGACGCACTTGTCCTACCAACATTCGTTCACCTAGCCTACGCCGGACCAATTCGCGGTCACGGTCACAGTCGTAGAACATCCGGAGCGCCTCCTGTAAAAGGTCACGGTACAGCTCCAACTCCTGTGGGGTTGCGGGTGGTGCGCCGTTTGGATTGGCATATCGTCTGTTGTCAGTCATGGTCACTCCTGTGTGTGTTCACTTGCGTGGCGTCAGCATCCGCTGCAGGGCCCAAGCCCGTCACTTCCGCTCCCTTCGTCAACGTGCTGGCTGTGAAGGGTAGCCAGGAGGTCCGCACACCTGATCCGGTCGGCCACTGCATAGGGTTGCATAACTTCTGATGTCAGGCTGAGCAAGTGCGCCACTTCCGGCACGGTCAGTTCCTCCCTGCCCTGCTGGGCGAGTTGCCAGCACACCGCAGGCACAAGCTGGGCGGGCACATGGGCGAGCAGGGCATTCATACCGTCACTCCCATACGTGCCCCATCGGGCAGAGTGTCATAGAAGATGGCGTGCGCGGCTTGCATCGCTGCCATGGCGCCGCCTGCTACCGCAAACGCGATCTGGTTGCCCTTTGTGATGTCGCCGCAGGCGTAGACGCCAGGTACGGTCGTCATCTGCTGTGCGTCGACCGTGATCCCATGTTGGGCGATCTCGCAGCCGATCTGCTCCGCCAGGGTCGCGCGCAGCTCTCTCTGCCCGTGCGCGTAGAGCACGTCCCGATTCAGCGTCAGGCCGCTCTCGAATGTGAGTATCACCCCACCCCCATCCCGGCCATCCACGCGGATCAGGGGTTCTTCAATGAGTGTCACGCCCCGCTCGTGCAGCAGCGCGCGGTGTTCCTCGGAGAGGTCCGCCGGGCGGTCAGTGCAGACCAGGACGTCCCACGTGATCTTCTGGTGATACAGCACCGTTTGGACGCCGCCCAGGCCGCTTAAGCCTGGCATGTACAGCGCGATCTGCCCGCCCCTGAGCTCCCATCCGTAGCAGTAAGGGCAATGGTGCACGCCTCTCCCCCACTGCTCCCGCAGCCCGGCAGGTGTCTCGGGCAGCACATCCCTCACCCCGGTCGCCAGGATGACCTTCCGGGCCCGCATGGTCTCACCCGTCGAGAGTGTCGCGGTGAAGTTTCCGTTCTGTCCAGTCAGTGCAGTGACTTCCGCCTCGAGCACTGGGAAGTCATATGGACGCAGGTCATCCCGAGCAGCGGCCAGGATTGCCGCTGGGCTCTGCCGGTCGTGGGCGAACACTCCACCTGCATGTGGGCTGGGCGCGCTCCGGCTCGGCCCCCTCGTAATCAGGAGGCCACGCTTCAGACCGCGCGCCGTGTAGAGCGCGGCACTCAAGCCTGCGAAGCCGCCACCTACGATCAGGACGTCCAGGAGGTCGGTGGCTGGGTGAGGGGCGGAGTCCTCGGGGGTGTCGGTATCTGCTGTTGTGATGAGGTGGTCGGTCAGCAGGGCGACTTGCTCCAGATTCGCCTGGTCGTGCGGGGACATGCCGCGCAGCATGTCATACGGAGGCACCCGCGAATGCCACAGGTGTGTCGGGATGAACCCACAGTGGGTTTCTAGACGAACACCCCATTCGCGTGACAGACGCGAACGGGGTGCTGGATGCAAACGGTGCGCTATTGAGCGCCGTGGCGGATGCTCAGGCCGGCGGCCACGATGGCCAAGAGTGTGCCGTACACCCCGATTGCCGCGATGCCGATCGCAGCAGCGACGGGGATGATGACGGCGGCGAGCAGGCTCATGTAGTGCGCGCGCGCGCGGAGCCAGCCATTGAGTGAGGTACCTCCAAACGGAACGCCTCGAACGTACGCGACAGCGGTAAGCGCAGCGAAAATCGCGCTGTATCCCACTGTGGGGTATACGTCGCTGCTCAGCCCCAACGTGGCGATCCACAGGATCGCCATGATGGCCTCTGCGCATGCCAGGACGGCAAAAATCACCACGTAGGGGCTCAGGCGATTACGAATTGGTACTGTCATGCCTCAGTTTGCCACGCCAGATTGCCGGCGATATGCCCACATGAGCAACCGGGTTTTCGTGGCACAGCGACGGGGTCATGATGACGGCGTTCCAGCCCCGTTGGATGACGTACGTCACCGGATAGTGGCCTGCATTTCAGAGCGAAAAAGAGACAGGAGCGCGCAGGTCCCATCCCCTGTTCAGCCTAGCAGCAAGGACCCGAAGGGCTCAGCTGACACCCACCATGGGCTGTGCCGGGAGTTCCATAGGGTCAACCCATTCCAGGTGGATGATTGTTGCTCCAACCTGCTGAGCCGAGAGGTGGAGCCCCTGCTCAAAAGGGAGATCTGTGTTCCATGCCAAGCGTTCGGAGAGGGCGGCGAGGACCGGTGCGGGCTGTCGCTGCTGCCACGTGCCGTCTTCAACATTCAGGGTGACGCGTTGTCCAGTCCCCAGGAGGAACACCACCTGGATCAGACGAGTGGCTTCACGGTCACGAACGGCGGTCTTTGGACTCAGCACTCCGCACACGGATCAGCCTGCTCAACATCTAGGCACTCCGGGCAGATGGATTGCTCGCGACGTGCAGGACTGGCTACTTGACCGGTGAGCACAGCCGGCGTGGGAATGGGTGACGAGTCCAGGAGTTGTGGGGGCACCTGATGAGTGTACTGGCACCTCCTCACGCCCGCACGTGCATCTGCCAGACAGTGCCGCGGGCGGAGGAAGGGAGCAAACTGATTGGCACGCTGAATCCTGACCGCGTTGGATTCTGCCTTGAGCAGAATCGGCTAAACTGGCGGTGATGACGGGGGATGTGCTCACCCAGGCGCGGGATATCCTGCAGCGGATCTGGGGATATGACGACTTTCGCGGGACGCAGGGCGATATCGTCCGCACGGTCGCGAGCGGTCAGCACGCCATGGTCCTCATGCCCACGGGTGGCGGGAAGAGCCTGTGCTATCAGGTGCCCAGTCTGGTGCGCCCTGGCGTGGGCATCGTGGTCTCGCCGCTGATCGCCCTCATGAAGGATCAGGTGGATACCCTGCGGCAGCTCGGCGTGCGAGCGGCATACCTGAATTCCACCCTGGCCCCATCTGCTGCCCGTGCCGTAGAACACGCGGTGCAACATGGGCAACTCGACCTCCTGTACATCGCGCCGGAACGCCTCTTGCTGCCACGCACCCTGGAACTGCTCCACCAGGCGCCGATCGCGTTGTTCGCCGTGGACGAGGCGCACTGCGTGTCCCAGTGGGGTCACGATTTCCGCCCGGAGTACCAGCAACTCAGCGTCCTGGTCCGCGAGTTCCCTGACATCCCCCGCCTTGCCCTGACGGCCACTGCCGATGACCGCACCCGCGCAGATATTCGCCGCGTGCTGGGCCTGGAGGACGCCTCTGAATTCCTCTCCAGTTTCGACCGCCCGAACATCCAGTACCGGGTGGCCCCCAAGGAGCAGCCCAAAGAGCAGCTGCTGGACTTTATTCAGGCTGAACACCAGGGGGATGCGGGCGTCGTGTACTGCTTGTCCCGGAAGTCCGTCGAGGACACTGCAAAGTGGCTGCAAGAGCAGGGCCTGCCGGTGGTGGCCTACCATGCGGGACTGTCCCAGGAGGAGCGGAGCCGCGCGCAGGAGCGCTTCCTGAATGACGAGGGCGTGATTGTGGTGGCAACCGTCGCGTTCGGCATGGGCATCGACAAACCCAACGTGCGCTTCGTCGCGCACCTTGATCTGCCCAAGAGCATGGAAGGGTACTACCAGGAGACCGGCCGCGCCGGACGCGACGGGCTGCCCAGCACCGCCTGGATGGTGTACGGCCTCGCGGACGTCGTGAACGTCCGCCGGATGCTCACCGACAGCGACGCCCCGCCGGACATCAAGCGAGTGGAGGCGGGAAAACTCGACGCGCTCCTGACGTACTGCGAGACGGCCGCGTGCCGCCGGGAAGTCCTCCTGGCGTACTTCGGGGAGGATCACCCTGGCCCGTGCGGGAACTGCGACACCTGCCTGAACCCGCCCATCGTGCGGGACATGACCCGGGAGGCGCAGATGGCCCTGTCTGCGGCCGTGCGCACCGGGAATAGGTACGGGGCGGCGTACCTCACGGACATCCTGATGGGCAAGGACAACGACAAGAACCGGCGGCATCGGTCCCTGCCCACGTACGGTATCGGGAAGGACCACGGGTTACGGGTGTGGCGGAGCGTGCTGCGCCAGCTCGTCAGCCTGGGGTACCTCACGGCGGGCCCGCACAACGGGCTGACGACCACGGCCAAAGCCCGGTCAATCCTGGCGGGCACGGCGCCGCTGCTGCTGCGCGAGGACACACTCGTGGTGCGGACGCCCAAACGGGTGAGGGACGCGGCACGGGTGGCGCAGGCCGTCATCGGAGATGAGGACCGGCCGCTATTCCTGGCGTTACGCGCGTGGCGGGCTGAGCGCGCCGCGCAGCTGGGCGTCCCGCCGTACGTGGTGTTCAGTGACACGGCCCTGAAGGCCATTGCGGAACTGCGGCCCGGCAGTCTGCACACCCTTGGCACCGTTCGTGGCATTGGGGAGCGGCGTCTGGCGCAGTACGGGCTGGAAGTCTTGCAGGTGATCCGGGATGGCGTGCATGAGGCGGCGCCGCGCCCGCTAGGTACCGTGCAGGCCCATGAGTTCGGTCTGACGCCCATTCGGAGCGTGCGGCCAGGCCCAGGTCTGCCCGCACGGCCCAGTGACTCCGTCCGATCTATGGAGCGCCCGCTCGACGTCGTGCCGCCTACTGGTGATGATGTGGCGATGGCAACGGCGCCAGTGGTCCGGAGGCCAGAAGTCGTGGACATCCTCCACGTCGACGAGGTAACGCCGCGTCCTGCTGAAGTTCAGCCCGACGCACTCGGGGCGTCACTCGCCGACGAGGGGATCACGACGGCGCTGAGTTCACTGCGCCGGGATCTGGCCCGTGAGACGGGATACGCGGCGTACCTCATCTTCCCGAACGCGACGCTGGCCGCACTCGCTGAACGTCGCCCGCGAACTATGGCGGACTTTGGCGGCATCGCTGGATTGGGACCGAAGCGGATTGAAGCGTACGGGGAACGCATCCTGGCGACCATTGAGAACGCCGTGCGCTCGTCGGGGAACCCTATCCAACCAACGGCGTTACCGGATGTGGACGTGCAGAACAGCGCACCTCCCCCTCTTGCCGCCGACCTGATCTCGATTCCGCCACTCGCTCAGGTGCCCGAGCTCGCCATTGAGCATCCTGCGGGGCCCGTGCTGCCTCCGGTGGCCGAGCTGCGCCCTCGGACGGCCGCTGAACTGCTGGAACAGGTGCGGGTCGCGATTGAAGGGGACGGTGGCCTTCTGGCCGTGCTGGAAGAACTTGCTGCTCTGCCTGAGATGGTGGGCGGTCTTGATCCGGAGCAGGCGAGAAGCGTGCTGGAGCCGCTGGATGACGCGCGGGGTTTGCTGGGCACGCTGGTGGTGCTGCACAAGAGAGCGCGGCGGCAGCAGGCCGCACGCCCCGAGGGTGAGCCGTCAGAGGTCTGAGGCATGTGCGGCAGCAGTGACTTCGGTCGGGCAGTACCCTCAGACCCACGGCCAGGGCGCTGCCCGACCCAAAGGAGGCCGCATGATCTGCCCCGAGTGCATCTGAACACCCTCAATCGTGACCGCACGCGGCCAGTACCCATAGTCGGGTGCGGGCCGCGTCTTCGTTTCAGTCGAATGCGCCTCGGACCACGGCAGGCCGCTTGTGTCCCCGTCAAACTGGCTCCATGATCCGCGAGCAACTCACAGCGCCGTCCCCGCAGGACCTCGCGGCGTTCCTCAACCGCCATACGCGCACCCGCGACTGTCTGATCCAGGTGGCGGGGCTGGCCGAGGTCACCTACCTGGGTCGCGCAGCCAGTACGGCCGATCTGGGGACATACTTGGTGCTGATCAAGCAGGATGGCAGTCTGCAGATCCATCACCCGACTGGCATCAAGCCGATGAACTGGCAACCGAAAACAGACCGCATCACAGCGGAAGTCGCGGAGGACGTGTGTATGTTGCTGGCTTCCCGGCGGAGTCCGGAGGAGCTGGTGCAGGTGGTGTTCCTGGAACCGCAGGTGGCTCTCGCGTTGGAACTCGCGCAGGCTGGGGGGTTCGTGCTGAAGGGGTCTGAAGCGCAGATGCAGCAGGCGTTGGCGGATCACCCGGAGTTGATCGAGCCCGGTCTGCGCGTGCTGAACCGGGAGTTGATGGTGGAGTCCGGCGGTATCGACCTGTACGCGCAAGACGCGCAGGGCCGCTATGTGGTCGTCGAACTCAAACGCGGCCGCGCGACCCAGCACGCCGTGTCCCAACTGGCCCGGTACGTTCGGTCCGTGCAGCAGACCGTCGGCAATCGGGCGACCGTGCGGGGCATCCTGGCTGCGCCGTCCATCACGGCGCCCGCGCGCCTGGAACTGGAGAACCGTGGGCTGGAATTCCGCGAGATCTCCGCGCTCCCCGAGCAGGCGGCCAGTGCCCTGCCTGTGACCGCGCAGCCCTCCTTGTTTGGCCCCTGACACGCCCCCGAGCACCCCACCAACGACACGGGCACGCGCCACTGCGCGTGCCCGTGCAACTCATGGACCGATCAGGGCTGGCAGATCGGGCAGTAGGACGACGGACTGACCGACGGCGTGATGAACGTGACGCTCTCGGTCGAGTACTCCAGGCCGTCCGCGGGCGGGTACACGGGGTACGCGCCGGCCACGCAGGCGAGAGTGGGAATCAGGGTCAGCAGAACAGTACGGAACTTCTTCATGGATCACCTCGAGGGGATGAGACGCGACGGGTGCGGGCGGACACGGCGGGCAGCGCGGGAGGCGCGCGACTCCGCACGCAGAGCGTGGGACGGGGCATGGGTCAGTACGGGAAGAGGGTGTTCAGTCGGTCGCCGTTCGCCACGGGGTTGGGAGAAGTCAGCCAGTACCGGTAGAAGCCGGTGCCTCTGGGGTGGAAGGCTGTGAACGCGAAACTGACGTCGTTCGCGCCACTCATGAGGTACGCCGAGGTGGCGGCGGTGGGGGACGTGGCGTGCACGCCGACCTGCACGCCCGCGTCCTGGCACGCTTCCTTGACGTCCGGTCCCAGTTGCGCTGGATCGCTGGTGTAAGACCCGGTGCCCGCGCGGTACGGGATCTGCGCGGCGACGATGGCCCGGCCGCACTGCTGGGCAGCCACGTTGTACGGTCGCTTCTGCGCGTCACTAAAGGTGGGGAGCAGGATGGCGGCGAGGACGCCAATGATGGCGATCACCACGAGGAGTTCGATCAGGGTGAAACCTTGGGTGTGCTGGTTCATGGGGGGCTCCTGAGTCTGGGACTGGAGGTGCGTCACGCGCTGCGTTTCGCGGGTGATGTCCTGCAACTGGGTGTGCAGGTCCGCGTGGCGGCGTTGGAGGTTGACGTGCACGTCGGGGGTGGGGTGGGTGAGGGCGATGCGGGCGAGGTGGTCGAGTTCCAGGGCGACGCGGGTGAGGTCCTGGGTGAGCTGCGCATGGCGGTCATGCAGGACCCGGGGGTCGGGGCGCATCAGTAGGTGCTGTACTGGCGGAGTTTCCAGCCGTCGCCAGTGCTGGTGTAGTACGACGCGCTGCCCCGGCGGCTGTACACCCAGAAGTTGTAGTTGAGGGTGTCCGCGCCGATCGCGCCGTTCCCGGCCTGGCCGGTACCGGGCACGAATCCTGCGGCGTAACTCTGGACTTCCACGCCCGCGCACGCCTCGGTGACGTCAGCGCCCAGCGCGGCCGGGGAGGTCGCGTAGGTGCCCGTGCTGATCTTGTGGGTGGTCTGCGCGGTGATGATCGCCCGCCCGCACTGGACGGCGGCGGTGTCATGCGGTCTCTTCTGCGCATTCGAGAAGGTGGGGAGCAGGATGGCGGCGAGGACGCCGATGATGGCGATGACGACGAGGAGTTCGATGAGGGTGAAGCCCTGTGTGCGATTGGTCATCAGAGCCCCCAGGCGGACCAGCGGAGGAAGTAGAGTTTGCAGCCCTTCGGACCACAGAACGCATCGTCACTGTTGGAGGCGAACGCGCCGCTGCCCCGGCTGTTCGCCACGAAGAATGACGGGAGGCCTTTGCTGTCGAGGCTCGTGATGGCGTACTCGGCCCCGGCGGTGGAGGTGGGCACGGCGTACGGCATGACGCGCTGCCCCGCGCAGGCCTCGCGGACATCCGCGCCGAGGACGTCTGGGGAGAAGGGCGCGGCGGGGAGTGTGCCGCCGTTCCCGGCGCGGTACGCCACGGCGCCCGTGATGATGGCCCGGCCGCACTGGAGGGCGGCAGTGTCGTTGGGTTTTTTCTGCGCGTCACTGAAGGTGGGGAGCAGGATGGCGGCGAGGACGCCGATGATGGCGATGACCACAAGGAGTTCTATGAGGGTGAAGCCCTGCGTGCGGTGGGATGCGGGTGTGTTCATGTTGAGTCTCCTGGGGTTACCAGCGGTAGAGGCGATTGAGGCGTTCACCGGTGCTGGGGGCGCTCTCCTGGTTGAAGAGGTAGTAGCCGGTGCCGCGCGGGTGGAAGACCTGGAAGGCGTAATTCGTGGCGCTTGTAGAAACCGCCTGACTCACGCCGGCGCCCGGGTTGTCGGCGCGGACGTTATTCAGCGCGACGCTGACACCTGCCGTGGTGCAGGACTCCTGCACGTCTGGGCCCATGTCCGTGAGCGCTGAGGCGTACGAACCGCGGGTGAGGTTGGCGGTGGCCTGGAACGCGACGATGGCCCGCCCGCACTGCAGGGCGGCGGTGTCGTTGGGTCGCTTCTGCGCGTCACTGAAGGTGGGCAGGAGGATGGCGGCGAGGACACCAATGATGGCGATGACCACGAGGAGCTCGATCAGGGTGAAGCCCTGGGTGCGGGTGTTCATGGGGTCTCCTGGGGGGACCAGCGGTGGAGGTGGCCGAGCCGGTCACCGCTGGCCGCGCCACTCGGGGAGGTGTAGAGGTAGTAGCCGCTCCCACGGGGGTGGAACACCTGGAAGGCATAGGTGTTCGTGGTGGTGGCGACGGCCTGCGTGGTGGTGGCGTCGGGGGTACTGACCTGGGCGTTCGCTGGGGCGACCTGCACGCCGGTCGTGAGGCAGGCCGCTTTGACGTCGCGACTCATGTCGGTCAGGTCACTGACGTACCGGCCGAGCGTGAGGGGCGCGGTCGTCTCGAAGGTGACGATGGCCCGGCCGCACTTCAGGGCGGCCGTGTTGTACGGGCGCTGCCGCGCGCCGGTCACGCTGGGGAACAGCGCGGCCGCGAGCATGCCCAGGACGGCCATGACGAGCAGGATCTCGATGAGGGTGAAGCCGGGCGTTCTGGTCGGCATGTCAGAGGCAGATGACGTCGTCGGCGTCAATGGTGGACGGTGAGGAGGCGAGGTGGGCACCGAGCGTCCACGTGACGCGGGTGGCGGCGCGGGTGGGGTCTTCGCGTGCACCGTTCGGGGGGGTGCGCAGGGCGGTGAGGAGGTCGTCGAGGGGGCGGGCGTGCGGCCAGAGGATGACGGGGCTCTGCTCGGGGTGCTGCTCGTTCCAGAGGCGCACGGTGCGGGTCTCGAGTTCGTCGAGGGCCCAGGTGGGGATGGTCTCGGGGAAGATGAGGTGGCGGAGGGTGCCCGCGTGGACGCGGTAGAGCGTCCACGGGCCGCAGGTGGTCGCCTGTACGTGGAGGCCCTGATCGGTGTGGGGCGCACTCCAGGTGGGGTCGGGGCTGCACGCGGCGACGTGGAGGAGGTCGCTGCGGAGCGTGCGGTGGGCAGCAGCGGTATCGGTGGGACTGCGGAGGGCGCTGAGGACGCTGAGCCAGGGGCGGGAGAGGATGGGAAGGGTGAGGTCACCGACGCCGGGGAGGAGGGTGCCGTCGGACCAGAGGACGGTGCCGCCGTTACCGAGGTGGTGGGCGAGGGGGTGGACGCCAGCGGGGAGGGGACGCTGCCAAGCACCATCGAAGAGGTCATGGCGGGGGGCTGGGCTGCGGACGCGGAAGGCGCCGTCGAGCCAGCACAGTTCCCACCAGGTGGGGGGTGAGGGGGAGACGGTCTGTGCGGTCGTCATGGGGCGTACCGTCCCATGCATGGGGGTGACCGTCTGGGTGGGGGGTGTGGGGGCACCCGGTAGGGGTGCTGCTCTTGCAAATCCAGGGGCGGTGCGTAGGGGTGACCGCTTAGCGTTTGAGGAAGGTTTCGAGCTGGCTGTACCGGCGGGGGGCGCCCGTGTGGGCGGCGTGCGTCCAGGCGGCGCGCAGGCCAGACGCGGTCAGGGCTTCCTTGGCGCGGGTGACGGCCGTGTACGCGAGTTGCCGGGAGAGGAGGCGCTCGTGTTCCGGAGCGAGAGTGACGATGATGTCCGGCCACTCGCTGCCCTGGCTGCGGTGGATGGTCATGGCGTACGCGAGGGTGAGGGTGGGGTCGCCTGGGCTGAAGGTGTGCTCGGTGTCCTCGATGATGCAGGTGACTTGCTTCCCCGCACCGATGACGAGGCCGGTCATGCCGTTCATCAGGCCGGTGTTGTGGTTGTTCCGGGTGACGAGGATGGGATCTCCGGCGCGGAGGCGGGTGTCGCCGGGGTTGAGGGCGGCCTGCAGGGCGAGGTTCAGGGCGTCCACGCCCAGGGGGCCGGCGCGTCCGGCGGTGAGGATCATCGGACGTGCCTGACCTTGACGGGCCTGGACGAGTCGGACGATGTCCTCGGCGGATTGTGCGCCCACGAACGGCACGCCGGTCTGGGCGGGGCTCTCCCCGCTGATGAGCTGGGAGGCGAGGGTGAGGATGGGACTCCCGGCGGCCTGGCGGTGCGTCTGCGTGAGCCGCCCGGTGGGAACGGTGCGGGTGAGAGCGGCCAGCGGGTGCCCGGGGTCGATGGGGGGCAACTGGTCCTCGTCGCCGACGAGGATGACACGGGCGCCATCGCGGACGGAGCGCAGGAGTGCACCGAGAAGGGCGTTGCTCGCCATGCTGACCTCGTCGACCACGAAGACGTCGCCAGGGAGGATGCCGCTGCTGAACTTGTGACCGTCGTAGCTGAGCAGACGGTGGAGGGTGGTGGCGTCGCGGCCCGTACTCTGTTGCATGCGGCTGGCGGCCTTCCCGGTGGGGGCGCACAGGACGCTCCGGAGGTTGGCGGCGTCCAGGGCATCGAGCAGCGCGCGGAGCGTGGTGGTCTTGCCGGTGCCGGGTCCGCCGGTGATGACGCTGACGGCCGTGCCCGCCGCGAGGAGCACGGCCGCGCGCTGCTCCGTTGTCAGTCCGGGCGTGGCGGGGACGGACACCCGTGCGGGCGTGCTGGCCATGAGTCGGGCGATGTCGTCGGCGAGCCAGGCTTCCACGCGGTGCTGCTCGGGTAGGAAGGCCGCCTGAGCGTCTTCCAGGAGGAGCTGACCGTTCAGGGCGTCTTCAATGGCCTGCTGGGCTTCGTCATCGTCGAGCGCATGACTGTCCCGGAGTTCCCCGGCGAGGACGGGCAGGGGGAGGCAGGTGTGGCCGTACTCGAGGGCGGCGCGGCGGGTGAGTTCGTACGCGAGGGCGGGGCCGCGGCGGGGGTCGAAGGTGCTGAGGCCCTGGAGGCGGGCGGCATGGTCGAGGACGCGCAGGGGGATGCCGTGGCGGATGGCGAGGTAGGGCTGCTCGCGGAACGCGGCTGGTGCGCCGGCGCCGTGCTGGTTGAGGAGGGCGTGGGTGTGTTCTGGGGGGAGACCGAGATCAGCGAGGGCCTGAAGGGCGCCGTAGAGGCGGCTTTCGCGGCGGGCGTGGCGGGTGAGGGCCTGGGCGATGCTGGCAGGGACGCGGGTAGAGAGGCTGGGGGCGTTCTGGGTGACGGTGTGGTGGGGGTCTGGGCCGAGCCTGGGCAGGAGGTCCAGGGCGGTGGTTTTCTGGGGTGGACGCAGGCGGCTGTAGAAGGCGCGGGCGAGTTCGTAGGGGGTGATGACGCGTTCGGCGCGGGTGAGGGTGGAGCCTTCGGTCCAGGCGCGGAGGGTGCAGCCGGGGGTGACGGGGGGGAGGGGGCCGTAGAGGGTGAGGGAGCCGTCCTGGGTGCGGAGTTGGCAGCCTTCGCTGGTGGGGGTGCGCCAGGCGCGGAGGACGGTGCCGAGGATGGGCGCGCCGGGGTCGCTCATGCCCCTCAGGGTGGCGTACGTGGGGGTGGCGGTCCGCTGGGGTCCTGGTGGGGGGCGGCGCGCGGTCACCCCTACGCAGGGGAGGGTGCGGGCATGACATCGCGGGGGGTGGAGGGGTTCCGGTGGCGGGTGGTGGTGGCGCGCGCGGACGTGCCGGGGGTGCAGGCGGCGCTGCGGCACCTGGCGGCGCGGGTGGTGGCGTGCTGCCCGGCGGCGGCGTCGGTGGTGGTGAGTAGCGGCTGCGGCGTGGGGCTGCTCGACGCGCAGGGGGAGGTGCTGGACGTGTCGGATCTGGATGCGGAGGTCGCGGCGGACCTGGCTTCGCTGCTGGGGGTGGGCGTGTACGCGCTGCCCCTGGCGGGCCGCGCGGGGTGCCGGGTGGAAGCCGCGTACGAACCGAAGGCCGGGAAGGGAAAGCCGTGAGTGGGGTGCCGGGTCGCGCCCGCGCCTGCCTGGTCTGGTGTGAGTCCGGCGTCAGTTGAGTCAGGCGCGGGCGCGCGGGGCCCGTGGCGTCAGGGGCGCCGCTCCACCCGGACGATCAGTTCGACGGTTCGTCCGGCGAGGACGTCCACGGGGCCGAAGCGTTTCCTGGGGTACTCGCTTGAGCCGCCGTCGTAGGAGGTGTTCGCCTGGGACCGGACGTACTGCACGATGGCGTCGGCGTCCGCGTCGGGGGCGATGAAGGCCAGGAAGGCACGCAGGGCACGGGCCTCGCCGTCGTCCAGCACTGTTTCCGGCAGGTCGCCGGGCCACCGGATGCTTCCTTCCGTGAAGGCCTGAGCGGCCGGACGGAATTCGACGCCCATCGATTCCCCGGGCAGGGTGGGGTGGTCGAAGCGGTAGCTGTGGTTGCGACCCCCGGATTTCAAGTCCCACTCGTCTTTCTCCTGAAGGGTGTTCGCCTGGAACAGGGCGCTGCGTTCGAAGGCCGCCTGACTGAACGGGGACTCGGTGGTGGGTGGTGTCTCGTCCGGGACGGTGGGTTCGGGTGTCGTGGGGGGCGGGGTGGTCTCGGTGACGGGTGGCGTGACGGTGGGGGTGGCGGCGGGGGTGTCCTGGCGGGGTGTGGTCTGGTCGGTGGGGACGGTGAGGATGGCGATGACGAACACGACTGGGGAGAGCAGGATGGCCAGGAGCCCGGTGCGTTTGCGCCCGCGGCGCTGACGCACGGCCCGGATGAGGAGCGTGACGCCGCCGAACAGCATGACGACGCTCAGGAGCCACAGAACAATCCACATGCGGTTCAGGAGAGCACAGGTGGCGCGGATCAGCTCGCTGAGTTGAGCGGGGGAGTGTCCGTCTTCGGGGCGTGCGTCGGAACGGCAACGTCGGATCAGCGTCAGGTTGCGCAGCTCACGGGTGGGTTCGGAGGGCGGTGGGCTATGGTCTGCGTGCTGCGTGCGGCGGCATCGTCCAGGCTGCACCGGTGACGTTTGCTTGAGGAGATCAATGGCTAAGAAAAAAATGGGGCAGAACTTCGTCACGCGCCTGCTCAAACCTGTCCGGAAGCTGGTGCAGCCTCTGCTGCCGGTGGTGCAGCGCATCTGGGCGCCCGTCGCGGCAGTCGGCAACAAGCTCCCGGATTTTGCTGGCGCGCAGCGCAGCGTGGCGCGGGATCTCGGGGGGTGTGCGCTGGCGCTGAAGAAGAAGGCACAGGATGAGCCGCTTCACCGGTCCGTGGTCCTGTATGTTCGCGCCTACCTGCTCGCGCTGGCGAGCGTCGCGATTCACTTCTACGTTGCCAATGGCGTGTCTGCCCTCCCGTTGGCGCTGCTCAAAGCTGCCCTGTTCGTCGTTGGTGTGCTCGGGATCGGGATTGCCACGGGTACGTTGTTGCTCTTGGTGGCTGCCGCACTCATCGCCACGGTGGGGCTCGCGTTGACCAAGGGTCGGAAGGCCCTGGAGGACATGCAGCCTGAGGAGGAGCCGGTCCTGCGCAGTTGGCGGGAGATTGTTCACCGGGCGTACAGCGCGCTCCGCCGTCGGCCGCCGCTGGGCTGATCACCTCAGGGGGCAGGACAGGGCGTCCGACACTGGTACTGAGCAGGGCGAGGGGGGTATGCCAGATAGATGGCATACCCCCCTGTAGAACGATGAAAACCAAGGACACGGCAGGCTCGCCGCTCACTGATCCCGAACAGCTGCCGCACTTCCCGGATGACCCGTCGTTTGACGGGCGTCTGGGCCTGCGACGACTGGTCGGGATTCACCACTTTCTGCCAACCACCTCTTTCAAGATGCTGTTGTCGAGCGCCAGATCCGCGACCAACTTCTTCAAGCGGCGATTTTCTTCTTCCAGCTGACGGACGCGCTTCGCGTCGTCCTTGGTCATGCCCCCATACCGTGCCTGCCAACGGTGAATGGTGGCCTTGGAGACCCCGGACAACCGAGCGACGTCACCGACCGCGGTGCCCGCCTCAACCTGGGCCAAGACATCGAAGATCTCGTTTTCGCTGTACTGCTTGTGTTTCATGACCCCTCCCTGGAGACGATCTTGTCTCATTCGTAGTGGGCCGACCAATTGGGGTCACGTCAGTACGGCGACACCACCGCTGGCGAAGCCAAACGGCTTCGCCAGCTTGAAAAGGAGAACGCCCGCCTGCTGAAAATAGTCGGGCAGCAACGCCTGGAAATCGATGCCATGAAGGACGTGATCCAGAAAAAGCGGTGACGCCCGCCGTGAGACGGGCGGCAGCGAGGCAACTCGTTGCCGCCCAGGTCAAGCCCGAACGGGCTTGCCTCCTGGTGGGCATTCCCAGATCCAGCTGGTACTACCGTCCGTCTGTGATTAGCGGTCGGCCGAAAGGCCGAGTACCGGGTCAGCTCATCAAGCCGGTCAGGACCGCGACGGGGTCCTGACCGCGCAACCGCGCCGTCTCCACGGTGGACTTGATCCGCATGTACGTCTGCGCACCCACCGCGTTCTTGCTGCACTGTGAGACCTTCCTCGCCATCACCACCGTCCGCAGGCTCCGTTCCGCGGCGTTGTTCGTCGGTGGAATGTCCGGGTCCTTCAAGAACCGCCATAACCGACCGAGCACACGCTGCTTCAGGATTCCGAGTCGGAGTCGCTCGTTCGCCTTCGATTTCAGTGGTGCCCGGTTCAGCAGGGCATCCAGGCGCAGGGTGAGTCCCTCACCCTGCTGCGCGTATTCCTCTCGCGTACAGACCCCGGTCGTCACCTCCCGGTGCAGTCGGATGCCATCCCGGAACACCTGCGCGACCCGTTGCCCGTACCGCTCTCCCCGCCCGGGTTGCCGCTGGAGAACCGCGGCGACCTCATCCGCGTTGCGGATCAGGTGCGCCAGGCACTTCTGCTGCCGGACGTCCTGCAGGAAGCGGCTGTCGTACGAGGAGAAGCGGTCACTGATCAGCACGCCGGCGAAGTTGTGCCCCAGGCCTTCCCGGACTTCCACGTTCGTATGCCGCAGGTTCGCGCGGAACAGCACGGTGTCCGCGCTGCGGAACGTACCCACCCAGGCGTTCTGAGCGCCGATCCGCCAGCCGGTATCGTCGTGATGCACGAACGGCGCCTGTTGAATCTGTGTCTGCAGCGTGTCCACGTGGGCCGCCAGGGCGCTGCCGTCGACTGCAAGCCGCTGGGCGGCTTGCGTGATCGCACTCTGCGTGATCTGGAGGCCGCCGAGGAGGTCCATGACCCGACCAATGCGGCGGACCAGGAGGCCCAGCTCGTGATGCAGGGTCTGCAGGGTGGCGTGCAGGACGGGCCCAAGGCGATGAGAGGTCGCGCCGACCTGATCGGCTTTCAGATCGGGATGGTCACCACGCACCGCGTGGTGACACTGCGGGCACGCCATGACGGGCACGTGGTACTCGGTGACCTGCATGGCGTTCTGGGGGACGAGTTCCGTGACCCAGGCCTTGTCCTGACGGGTGAAGATCAGCAGACCCATGAACCCACAGCGAGGACAGGTGTTGGGCGCGTCGACCTCCACGGTGGCCCTGATCTGCTCCGGCGTGGGTGGGGCCTTGTGGGCGAAAGTGCCTTCACCAGGACGCCGTCCTGGTGATTTGAGATCGGCGGTCCGCTTCTCCCGACTGAAGGGGGCAGCGTACCTGCGTTCCCGCCGCTCCAGCTCTTCGATGCGCTTCTTCAGGCGGGCGATGTCCGCCTTGAGGGCCTTGTTCTCGGCGATCAGTTGGTCGATCTGCTCGGATTGGCGACGGATGATCTCGAAGAGATCTTTCTCGGTCACCCCGGAGCCCATACCCAGCATGGTAACGGCAAGAGTGCCCGGCCGGCGGCCGGGCACCTGTGACGGGCGCTAATCACAGACCCGGGCGTTTTACAACGAGAGGCGGCCACATTCGTCGCTGGGCTACCGAACCCCTCACGAGTACGCCGAACAGTCCAGGGGGCGGCCGAACGCCCCCCTGTGCGGACAGGACACCGCACAGGCGAACGTCCGACCTTCCCCTGGTCAGGTAGGAACCGCTGATGATGTACCCTGCTCTTGAGCCGAGTCTCTACTCGAAACTGTCCAAACTTTGGGGCCAGCCCACTGCGGGATGTGAAAAGCCTGGAACGGCTGGTCATGGTGATCTCGGTGGCGATGTTGCTGCTGGTGTCCGAGGGGCTGGACGTGGTGGAGCGTGGGGATCGACGACGCGTCGATCCCCACTGGCAGCGCGGATTTAGCTACCTGAAGATTGGGCACAAAGCGATGAGCTACGCGCTGAGTCGAGGTCAGAGGTTCTTCAGAACCCTGAGATTGCGGGGCGGCCCGGACCCCGAGCCACCGAAGCCCAGAAAACGCGGCCAGCCGTCCTCGTTGGAAGCACTCAAGAACGGCTGGCACGTCAGTTTTCACTTCATCTCATAAAATCTGTCAGGCGGTTAGGGGAAAGCAGACCGCAAAGCGGTCTGCAAGGTATCGTGAGGTGGTCGGCTCCTAGGAGTTTTCATCGCAGAAACACCGTACAGGAGCCGACTTTCTGCTGCTTACTGTGCGTTTTGAAGGGTAGTTAGGCCGGGATGGTGGTCACATCAGCTCGCGCAACTGGCTGGATCCAACTACAATGTGGCTAAACAAGAGAGAGGAGGTGAAATAATGAAAATCAAATTTGTCAAAGTTGAGAAGATCAAGGCCACTAATGGCTCTGTTACTCTTTGCCTGAACCCCGGCGACGGCGTTTGGTACCTGTGCTCGTAATCTAAACATCGGCGAGACGGAAGTGATGATGCATCATCACTTCCGTCTCGCCGATGTTTATTCAAACCTAATGGCGTCTTATCGTCATGGTTATATTTTGAATCTATGCAAGCTTTTGAACTCGCTTTTTCGATATCCTCTCGGCAAGCAGCTTGAAACCAATAAAAATAGGTGTTGTCATCCGCAAAACGGCCATAAGGGCAATGATTAGGCTCCCCCAAAAGTCGAAAGACCAGATTGATCCTGACTGAAGTGTATTAATCGTCCATTTCAGCATAATCAACGAGCTTGGGATCATAATTTTAATCAAGAAAATGATGGTCCAGAGTACGCCGAGCAGCAGAATGATGATGAACCATCGCGAAGCAGTGATATCGTTAATATGAGCATTTTCAAATTTTTTTGATTCATCTCTACTAATTAGCCTGAGGGCCGATTTCAGTCTTATCCATGATATTTCATAGAGATTGAAGCAATTGAATATATTGACAATTATAAGATAAAGATCCGTTCGAAGAAAAATAAGAAGCTGCCATGATATACTAATGGACTGGAGAAGAATAACGAGGCCCGAGATCCTATAAATAGTTCCGGATATATCCCCAATACCGAAATACCACATTAGCTTTATTACAATCGCTATGAAGAGGATACAAGTGTCGTTTGCCAAGCCTGCCATTATGGGTGAGTATCTATGTCTTTTCTCCTTTAACCATAGGTTGCTGAGATCAACTTCTGCGACAGGAAATAAAAATCTGTGCCCGAAGCTGAACCTTGCTTCGATGCCAGTAGCGCGAGCTGCCAGATAATGACTGATTTCGTGAACGATTAAAAATACAAAGGACAGGATCGCCGCTGTGATAACCGATACAGTTAGGCTTGAGTGAAATGCTAAGTGGTGAGGAAGAGGTCGAATATAGGGAATAAAAGCTAAGCAGTAAAGACTGATGAGCGCACAGACTGCGTACATCGACCATGAAAATGGGTGATATATAAGTTTTAATATCGACACTGGTATCATGTCAAAAAATATTTGACTTGAGGTTTTTTTATGCTGCATATGATATTTGCTCTGCTGATCTAATTCAATCATGCCCAACTCCTCTAGATTTTCGAGAAAGTCAGAGGTATCAATTTCTTCATTAAATTCCGATAAGACATGTTTTTGGACTTCTTGTGGGGTTAAACCAGATTTCAATCCATTGAGTACAGCTAGACCAATCTCAGGTAGAGCAAATCGAATTTCCCCGTTTTTGGCACTGATTACATAATGATCATCCTGCTTGACATACTCAAAGTCAGTCAAAAAGATCTGCTCACTGAGTCGGGTCGAACTGGAAGTATGCACAGAATGATTTTGGGCCGTCATGCCTTTACATACGCTGCAATATTCATTCTTATGCCACTTCGAAATTATTTTTGTTTCGCCTGTAACGAAATCAATGCACCACACCTTTCCACCCGAGATGGGTGGAGAGATGTTCGTAATGTATTTGACGGCCTCTAGCGCCATGGCTCCACCCAACTGGCTGACCGCTGGACCAATCGCTCTATTCTTGATTACGAGCGGGCGAATGATTTCGCCTGTGGTGTGTCCGTCGCTAGCGGATCGCCAGCAGGCCAAACACCCAGTTGTATGAGGATCGAGGGAATAGAAGAGTGCTTGCGTAGCCTGCATGCCACCAATGATCAACGTGATTCCTAAATCTACGCAGGCCGCATTGGCCCACATCTGGATTTCGGATGGTGTATCTGCCGTTAAAACTACCACATCGGAATTCTGAATTGCATCCTTAAAATCATCTGGACCATTAATCTTTTTATTGATTCCAATTATATTTATGCTTGGATTATTATTCCTAGCTTTCTTGCTTGCAACTTCTATTTTAGATTTTCCAACATCTGATTCTTCATATAAAAACTGCCTATTAAGATTTTTTTGCTCGACTGTGTCAAAGTCAATGAGAACAATTGTTCCGATACCAAGGCCCAGAAGATTCATCAGAACAGTAGATCCAACCCCGCCCGTCCCGACAAGTACAACCCTGGATGCTTCCAACATTTTTTGATAGTCGCCGCAAGAATCTTTTAATGTACTAAAGCTTTCGAAGAAATTGAGATTATTGTAATATCGTTCATGTATATTTTCTTGCTCATCGGTAAGCATCAACATTTTATTCTGATCAAGCCAGCGAAAGAAAGCACCTAGCTCGTGCTTATTTTTGTTTCGCCGAATGAGATTTTGAATGTCCTCCTCGTCATAAGTTCCATCCAGAATTTTAATGATTTCTAAGTGCTTGAGGTTCTGAGACTCGTACAGAGAAGACTTGCCTGCTTCCATCTGAAAATAGACGTTATTACCAGAAACTGAAATCTGGTAACCTTTAAGTAAAATATTATTTTTCTTCGATATCATTGTCAGAAAAAATGATTTTCTCAGAGAAATCCATGCCACATCCCATAGGATGCGACGACTTAGTTGACAGCTCACCATTCTCAAATATGGCCGCGAGGACACCTAAATCAATATCACCACTCTTCGCCCCCTGGATTCTGACTTGACACTCGCCGCCCGCTTGAATTTGCGCAAGTTCAGTAGGAGTGACAAAACCACTAATCGTAACGCCACCAGCAGTAATACTCAAAAATTCAGTTGCAGCTTCCATACGGCGCAGAATATCGCGGATAAAAAACTGGCGCGACCACATGTGACCATGACCTTGCCTCTGTTTCCCCAGCACATGGCACTTCGCCAAAAATGGCGTCCTGAACGCAGTTTGGCATAGCAAGGGGCAGTATCTGAGCCTGTGACGAGCTCCGATACTGCCCGCCTGCATGCTGACACGCTGGCCGACCACCTGAAAACCCACCTCTCTCATCGCCGCGTTGACGCTCTGAAGCGGCTGGCAGAAGTGCTCCTGGCGGTGCTCCAGGCCGAATCAACCTGACTACCCTTCAAAACGGGGCATGAGTGTGCTCAGGATGCGCCAGGACATGCCGGACGGATGCAGTAGAAGATCCTGGAGATGATCAAGCCCGAATCGAAACACGGACACCGCACGGTGTCCGTGTTTCTTTACTTTGGTAGCGGTTCGACGTGCCACGACCTCGCCCGTCACGCACGCCCAGATGAAGGCGACGCTGACGACCGTCAGGAGCGAAGAAACTCGTTCGGCGCGCGCCCCGTGGAACTGGCCGACCTGCTGGATGCCACGTGGAGCGTCGATCAGGGCGGAGCGGTGAGCGGTCCGGACCAGGAATCCCGCACGCATCTCGCCGATCGCCCGGGCTGCGACGAGGACCTCCGCGCTGAAGCCTGGGTGGCGTGGCGGGACGACCTGATCGCGGACGGGCGGAGTGTCGACGACGCCATGTACTGGCTGGATGTGGCGTTCGTGCAGCCCTGCCCGGAGGACACCTGATGACCCAGGGCCCCCGATCAGGGGAAAGACACGTGTGCTTTCCCCGGCGACACCCGCCTGCGTACAGTGCTGGGTGATGACCACCAACCCACTCCATGTGCTGCGCGTCCTGCTGGTGGATGATAACCCCGCCGATCAACTCCTGGCCCTCGAAGCGTTCGCTGATCACGACGCGCGGGTCCACGTCTCCGTCTGCAATGACGGTCCGGAGGCCCTGTCCGTCCTGACGAGCGGGCGTGACCTGCCGGACGTGGTCGTACTCGACCTGAACATGCCCGTCATGTCGGGCTTCGACGTGATCCGCGAGATTCGTAGCGCCCCAGCTCTGAAGCACCTGCCGGTCGTGATCCTCTCGACGAGCAGTGACCGCGAGGACATCCGGCGGGCCTACGACCTGCTCGCCAGCGCGTACCTCGTGAAGAGCGCGAGCTTCCCGGCGTTCGTGGAGCAGGTCGACCGGTTCGTGGCGTTCTGGCACAGCTGCCGCTTCCCCGGCCGCACTGATCAGACCGCGTAGTCCCGGCGCGCCGGGTTCACCGGAGCGCGCCCTCCACCGGCCGCCACTGCACCTGCATTTCCGCGACGGGCCGGTCGAACAGTCCGGCGCCGCGAGTGCTGAACAGCTGCTCCCAGTCGGCCGGGTCGAGCGCCTTGCGCAGCCGAGTGGCGTAGTTCTGCACGAGCGCCGCGCGGTAGTGCCCCGCGTCGTAATCGCGCCCGTCCGGGTCGGTCAGGACGCTCAGGCCTGCCCCCGCGCGGACGTACAGGTCAACGCGGTCCCCTACCCGGAAGTCCAGGCCCGCCTGCCACGCCGCTTCCAGGTGCGCTTCCCTGCGCTGGCCGCGCGTCTGCGCGTAGTCGGCGCGCGCCTTGCCGATCCGGACGCGGGTGCTCACCTCCGCGTTCGTGACGTCACGCGCCGTCAGCCGGTTCGTCGTGTCCTCGAACGCCGCCTGCACGCCGGGCACGTCATCCTGTAGCAGGGCCCGCAGCGCCGTTCGCAGGAAGGCCGTGCCGTACCGCTCGGACCGGCTGGACTCGAACGACGCGCCGCTGAGGTCCAGTGTGCCGTCGTAGCGGAGCAGCACGTAATTCTTCACCTGGTGGCTCAGCATGGCCTGCGCGCGGCCGTCGAACTCCAGCGTGATGCCGTCCGGGAGGACCGCCGAGACTTCGCTGATCAGTTGTCTCTCCTGCGCTTCGCCGATATCCCCGCCCGTGCTGAAGTACACGCCGTCCGTGTCCGACTCGATCAACTGCACGCCCCGGGCTTCCAGGGCGCCCGTCACCTGCTGGAGCAGGGCCCGGCCCCGGGCGGTGACGCGGTCGGCAGCCTCCCGGTCTCCCAGCCGTGCGAGCCGCCCGGCGCCGAGGTAGCCGTACGCGGCGTTCACGACGAGCTTCATGGCGTCCTGCATCGCGTGGTGCTCCCGGCGCTGCGGGCCACTCAGGGTGGCGTCGCGGGCAGCCCGCTTGTGGGTGAGCCGCTGGGTGGTCAGGTCATGCGTACGCTGGTGAAATCCGGCGGGCGGCGCTGGAGTTATCCGGCACGTCCCGCTGGATGAAATCGGCACCCTGCGCTGGGCGAATCCGGCACCCTCTGCTGGATGTCGGCACCCGACACGTAGACGAGACTCCCTTGGTCATCCTGAAGGATGACCAGAAAGCGAGCGTCTATGCGAAAAATCAGAGAAGTCTTGCGCTTGAAGTTGGACCTCAAACTGAGCGACCACCAGGTCGGGCAGAGTGTCGGTCTGGCGCGCAGCACGGTTCAGGACTACGTCATCCGAGCGAAACAGGCCGGGCTGACCTGGCCACTTCCCCCTGACCTGGATGACCACCAGCTTGAACAGCAACTGTTCAAGCAACAGGATCAGGCGGCGCAGCGTGCCGTGCACATTCCCGATTGGGCTGCACTGGACCGAGAACTCCGGCGCAAAGGCGTTACACGCCAACTCCTGTGGGAAGAATATCGGCGCCAGCATCCCGATGGCTGGCAGTACGCGACGTTCAACGAACACTACCGTCACTGGAAAGCCGCGAGCGGTTTGACCATGCGTCAAACCCACCGAGCAGGGGAAAAACTCTTCGTCGACTACGCCGGACTGACCGTGCCCATCACGGATCCAAAAACCGGAAAAGTAAGTGCAGGACAGGTGTTTGTGGCGACCCTGGGAGCCAGTGACTATACCTACGCGGAAGTCACACGCACGCAGAGCGTTCCGGACTGGATTGCCTCGCATGTCCGTGCCCTGGCGTTTTTCGGCGGTGTCCCGGACATCATCGTTCCTGACAACCTCAAGGCTGGCGTGCACCACGCCAGCCGCTACGAACCTGAGCTGAACCGCACCTATCAGGAGTTTGCCCAGCACTACGATGTCGCGATCATTCCGACCCGGGTTCGTAAGCCCAAAGACAAGGCCCTGGTCGAAGTGCATGTGCAAATCGTGGAACGCCGGATTCTGGCGCCCCTTCGTGATCGGGTGTTGTTCAGCGTGTCGGAAGCGAATGCACTGATCTGGGCGCTGGTCGAGGCACTGAATCAGCAACCGTTTCAGAAACGACCCGGCAGTCGGCGCAGTGAGTTCGAAGCCCTGGATCGCCCCCTACTCCGCCCTTTACCCATCCAACCGTTCGAAATTGCGGAGTGGAAGCAGGCTGTGGTGGGGCTGGATTACCACGTCGTCGTCCTGGGGCACGCCTATAGCGTGCCCCACCTGCACGCCAGGACGCGGGTGGATGTTCGCCTGACTCCGCAGCTCATCGAAATCTACCGGGCAGGACAGCGGATCGCCGTGCACCACCGGGTGTCAGAGGAGCACGGCAGGACGATGCGGCACACGACATTGGCGGAACATATGCCGACCCATCATCGGCAGCTCGCTGCTCTGAACGCGGATGCCTTGATCCAGCAAGCCCAAGCCATTGGTGAACAGACCGCCGCGCTGGTCTGCGCCATTTTCGATGGTGAACAGCATCCTGAACAGCAAAAACGCACGGTGTTGGGCATTCTCCGGTTGCACCGTGAATATGGCGCGCGGCTGGAAGCCGCGTGCCGCCGTGCCCTGTTTTTGCAGGCCCACAGCCTGCAGAGCGTCCGTTCCATCCTGAAGCACCGCCTGGACGAGGCCGAACTGCCCGCGGCCTCTGAGGTGCTGCCCGTGGCGGTTCACAGCAATCTCCGTGGCCCGCAGTACTTCGCCGATCTCGACGAACCCGACACGGACCGCGTGTTGAATTGAGGTTTTGATGCTCCTGCACCCTGTGATTCAACAACTCCGCACGCTCAAACTCGATGGCATGGCCCTGGCGCTTCAGGAACAGCAGGAACAGGCCAGCATCCGCGAACTGAGCTTCGAAGAACGCTTGACCCTCCTGTTGGAACGCGAGCGCGTGATTCGGGATACCAAAGGCATGCAGCGCCGCCTGTCGGCGGCGCGGCTGAAACAGAACGTCAGCATGGAGGAGGTGGATGTCAAACATCCACGTGGGCTCGACGCCAAACTGTTCAGGTCACTTCACAGCGGGCAATGGATCGCCGAAAAGAGAGGTGTCATCATCACCGGCCCGACGGGGGTCGGCAAGACGTTCATTGGGTGTGCCCTGGCACACCAGGCCTGCCGCCAGGGGTTTACCGCGCTGTACGCACAAACAGGACGACTGCTTGGGGACATGACGCTGGCCAAAGGCGACGGGCGGTACCTGAAGTTGCTCGCTCACCTGGCCAAGGTGCAGGTGCTGATTCTGGACGACTGGGGGCTGGATGTGCCGACGCCAGAAGGCAGAAGAATTCTCCTGGAGATTCTGGATGACCGCTATGAGCGGTCATCCACCATCATCACCAGTCAATTTCCGACGTCGGCCTGGCACGCCAATCTGGGTGATCCGACACTGGCGGACGCGATCTTGGATCGCGTCCTGCATCACGCCTACCGGATTGAATTGAAGGGAGAAAGTCTGCGGAAGAGGTCGCGTCACTTGACCCCATCAGCCGTCAGCCTTTCATAATGGACACAGCTCGTCTGCCGTGGGGGAGAGTGCCGGATAACCTCAGCATGAGGTGCCGGATAACTCCAGCGGCGACTGCCGGATTAGCCAGCATACGCAGGTCACTCACGATCCGGTGGAAGACGCCAAGTTCGTCCTGGAGTGGCCCGATGCCCTCGGCGCGGATGATGCTGGGGTACATGCTCGCCACGTCCGCCTTGACGACGTGCCGCAGGACGCCCTCGGCGTGCAATTGCACGTGCCCACCCCTGTGCGGTTCGAGGTGCCCCCGTTCCGACGCAGGGAAGGGCCGACCTGCTTCGACATATGCGCGGATCAGCATGGGTTCGAGCACGCCCTTGGCAGGCCCGGCGCGGGTCAGGCGGTGGTACGGGCGGGGCGTCAGGCGGGCCAGCGCGAAACTCGGGGCCAGCACGATGCGGGCCAGATCGTCCACCTCCTGCACGTCCTGCCGCGCGTACTGCCGCACGCGGGCCGGGTGGTCGCGGTAGGTGCTCACGATCTCCGCCCCTTCCAGGTAGACGCGGCCTTCCGGGGCGATGCCAAAGTGCCGCGCGGCGGCCTTCAGGCCACTGGACGGCAGATTCAACCGGCGGACGGCGTCGAGCGTGTCGAGGATCTCCCGCCCGGGGCAGACCCACATCGGCACGCGGCTCCCGTCGTCGACCGTCCAGGGCACGCCGTCTCCGGACCGGCCGAGCCGGAAGGGAATGCCGTGTCGCCGGGCGCGGGCGGCCAGGAACGGCAGGTCGAAGCCGTGGATGAAGTGGTTCTCGATGACGTCCGGGTCACGCTCCTGCACCAGGGCCAGGAACGCCTCGATGATCTCGGGCTCCTGCACGGGGCGCCTGGCTTCGAGCAGGGTGTCCAGGCCGCGGTTGTCGCGCACGGCGATCAGGAACAGGCGGCCCTCGTCGGGGCTCAGCGCCGTGGTTTCCAGGTCGAACTGCAGGCGGACGGGCTGATCGAAGGTCAGTCCCTGGTGGTACGTCTGCCCGGTGGTGATGAGGTACTGCTCCGCGTAGCCCACTCGGAGGTACCCATTGAGGTCACCAAGAGCAGGTCTCGCCTTCAGGCTGCGGGCGGTGACGGCGCCCCGCTGGATCTCCCCTTCCAGTTGCCGGGGACTGGGACCGCTCAGGAGGTAGCGGTAGGCGCGGGGATCCACCGGCCCGTCCGGAGCGAGGTCCTGGGCATGGAAGGCTGCGTGCATTGGAGCTGGGCCAGGAGCGACGGTCAGTCGGCTCCCGAGGTGCAGCAGCTCATCGACGTTCCGGGCGTAGATCCAGCCGCGCTGCCGGGTGCGCTGCACGCGCCCCTCACCGGTGACCGGGTCGCGCCGCCAGACGTCCACCGCGCCGTCCGCCGTGGCGTGCACTGAGACGATGCCCGGCAGGGGGGTGATCAGGTCGGGGGCGGGAACGTGCACCACCCCAGTATCCCTGCCGGGGCGCTCAGTAGCCTGAGCAGGGCCCGACACCATCACTGCGGCCAGAGGTCGGGCAGGGCGGCACGGGGGTAGCTGTCGAAGTCGTCATGAGAGACAGTGTTGCAGAGTCGGCACCCTGAGGAAGGCTCACCGGTCAGATGCGCCGGGCGCTGCGCCGCAGCGTTCGGGTCAGGGCCACTGACGCCCGCCCGGCCGCCTCATGCTGATTCAGGCTGGCCGTCACCTCACCCTCCGGGTCCACCTATGTCCTCAGCAGCGTGGGCAGGTGCTCCAGTTCAATCATTCGCCTGACACTCTCACAGCCCTTGAGTGTCGCTGGAAAACGGCGACGACGCCCAGCGTCGCGATGCAATCATCAGACAAGACACAGTTCTGGTGTTCACAATAGCCTCTATGAATCCACCCCTGCGTGACTGGCTACGCCTCCTTCTTCCCCTGAGTTTTGTTATGTCTATTTGGTTCACCGTCCGTTCTCGGGTGGCCGTTGGAACTGTTCGTGGACCCAGCGATTTTGCTGGCGAAATCCCTATTTTGAACATTTATGGCTTTCCTTTCGGCTATACCCACGCCAAAGATTCAGTTTCCGCCGAAAGCATGGTTTACGTTATGCCGCTTCTGGGAAATGCACTTATCTACTCCGTGTTTTTTCTGGGCATTGCTTGGCTTGTTCGTGGTCGACTTCGTCAACCAAAGCGCTGGATCAAATTTATTATTTGGATTGCCTCTATTCTAACTTTAGCGTTTATTGTATTGCTCGCTGGAATTGGAGACTGGCAATTGTTCTTCCCATATGAGCATATCAATGTCATGAAGCGCGAGGTGTCGATTGGGCTTCCAATCGACACCTCGCATTACTGATTCCTGCTTAAATCGATAACGACGCGGTGAAGGGCGTACCCCGGATGAAGGCCAGAGGCAACCCTCTGCGACGGATTCGCTGCCATCCCACTGTCAATCGCTTTTTCAACGCTGCAACCGATAGCGCGCAGAAGTTCCCCACCACATTCCGCTTGAGGGTAGAACCACAGGACAGCGTGGAGTGATGAGCAACGAGATCGGGAAGATGGAGTGGTATGCAGCCAACTCCCTCTTCCCGACGCACTGATGATACGCCCCGATGCCCGTATTGCCCGTCGCCCACCAGAGTGGGCGTTCATTCCCGTCGCGACGCTCGATACCGCTGTCATCGCTGCCACACGACGTTCACCGCGACGCACGGCACACCGCTCTATCGACTCAAGACCGATCCGAACATCGTCCAACTAGTACTGACCCTCCTCACCTTCGGTTGCCCCATCCCAGCAGTGGTCATGGCCTTCAAGATCGACGAGCGCACACTGGCCGACTGGGTGAGGAAAGCCGGTGAACACGCGCAGCGTGTTCACGAGCACCTTGTCTGTCAGGGCCAGTTGCATCTCGGGCAGGTGCAGGCGGACGAACTCTGGTGTCGGACCCAACGGGGCGTGCGGTGGCTGGCAACGGCCGTCTGCGTCTCCTCACGACTGCTCCTGTGGGGTGCGTTGGCTGCTGAGCGAACGCACGCCCTGATCGCCGAGGTCGTGAATCAGGTGCACTGCGCTGCACAGCTTCAATCACCAGTGCTGTGGGCAACAGATGGATACGGCGCGTGGAAAACACAGGTTCTCAGGATGTTCCGGACGCCGCGGCACACTGGGCGCCGTGGGCGCCCAGCGTTGGTGCCCTGGGCGGAGTTGCACATCGTGCAGGTCGTGAAACGAACCTCCCGTGACCGAATCGAGCGACGCATCGCATTCGGTGATCTCTTCGAAGCGCTGCACCTGATCGAAGCGTCGCAAGGTCGCCCGGGTACCGTGAACACCGCATTCGTGGAACGGTTGAACGCGACCCTCCGGACGTGGTTGCCGGCACTGGTCCGTCGCTCCCGGCATGCCGGGAGCGACGGCGAGCGACTGGAACGTCACTTCTTCCTGGTGTTGGCGGCGTACAACCTCATTCGTCCACATCGGTCACTTCGGGTGCAGGTGAATGGTCGGTGGGTGGATCGAACGCCGGGGATGGCCGCAGGTGTGACGGATCACGCCTGGACGGTCGCGGAACTGCTCCGCTATCGGATCGAACCGTTTGTTGAAGCCGCATGATTCAACTCCACGCTGTCCTGTGGTCCTACCCGCTTGAGATCCGCCCAGATCAATTCAATTGGGTTCAGTTCCGGCGCATACGGCGGCAGGTAGACCAATGACAGGCGTTCGTGCTGCTGCACGAATGCCTGAACGGCTTTTGACCGGTGGATCATGGCTCGATCCAGTACCACGACGACTTCGCCCGCCACGTGGCGCAAGACATGCCCAAGGAACTCCACGACCTGCGCTGAGCGCACCGCGCCGCGGTGCGTGTGGTGCAGAAACTGTCCACCTGTGGTGATGGCACCAATCACGGACAGGTGCTCTCAGCGGAGTTTGGTCGGGATGATGGGCGTCTGGCCGCAGCGCCCCCACGTGCGGACCTTCGTTGTTTTCAGGCTGAAGCCACTCTCGTCCAGGAACACGAGTGTGGCACCTTCACGGACTTTTTTTTCCCAGCGCGTCCCGGTGGACGCGCACCCAGCTGGCAATGTCGTCTTCATTGCGCTCGACGGCCCGCACCGCGGGCCGCTGATACGAGAACCCCCAGCGTTTCAGTTTTCGCGACAGATGCGCGCCATCAAGCCAGATGCCGTACGTCACACCGATCACATGCCGGATTTTCGGCGTGGTCCACCCACTGGTCTCGAAGCCGTGTAATCGGGCATCACCATCCAGGATCAGGCCAATCTCGTCCTGCTGTGCGCCCGTGAGCTTCTCGGGGCGGCCGGTGGCGCGGGACGCGCGCAGCGCGTCCTCGCCGTTCCGTCTGATCCGGGACCGCCAGGCCCGGATCGTGACTTCAGCAACGCCGAACTGCTGCGCCAGGTCACGGGTCGTGCGACGGGGGTCGTTCAGTGCAGGTTGAGCGGCGAGACGTCGTTCTTCCAGTTGGTTGCGTGTGAGGCGGCTGGGTCGCCAGGGAGGCACGGTCACACACAGATGCTACACATTTACGCAGGGATCAATAAGTTATGCGTATTAACGAGGATCGCGGTAATAGGATTTTTTCGTTACCGCAAAGGCATATGCAATTTGCCTCATTCCGTCCTCAAATGATCCTGTGTTTGGTACGGGGTTGAGATGACCGTTCGCACCATAGGTCAAACCGGCTGCGCTGCTTCCATCCATGAGTACGGAGCCGCTGTTGGCATTGAGTCCCTGAAAAACTTCGCAAAGATCGCTGCGCATAATGCCTGTGCCACGATGCGTGCTGGAAACCAAAACAAGACGATTGTTTCCAAAACCAATTGCGCTGCGCATATCTTGATCGGTAGCACCAGGATTACAGGTTGAGTTGACTGTTACAGTGCTGCCTGATCCGATTGCAGCCTGCCGATACGCTGAACTGGGAATAGGCGCGCCAAAGGAATGAAATACATAATTTCCAGCGAAGAAACCTGAGGTATTGTTAGAAAAGCTAATAATTGCTTCATCTTTACCATCATTTTCATTCGTATGTTCAATTACACCTTTATTCATTACCGTGGTTGTTGGCTCGGCATCGTTGCCTTCTTGAATACGATATCCGATATTTCCGAAGAGAAGATCCAGTTTCCAGGTATAACCATTAATCGCGGTAAAAGCACTGACAGAGGCCGAAAGGTCTCGGATTGAATCCAGGCCGTATAAGTAGTCATCCGGCTGATAGAATTTGACATTGCGGGCTATGACAGGCTGATAGGTGGTGCTGGCACCACTTACAGTATTGGATTGTGAGTGGTTCATTTTGACTACAACAATATTGACATAAGGAAAAATATTTTCACATTCTGTAATACGCAAACTGCCCTGTGAATTCAGAATATTAACGTAAGCAGATAAGTTGTTCGCCAGATTTTGCCCACACTGCGTGGTCGCCTGTTGCTGAATGCTTGAACTGTTTAGATTGAAATCATTAAGCGGCAGTCTACTTCCATCCTCTAGAACAACGGTTGGATTCTTCTCACTCATAGTAATGATGCTTAAACTTGGCAGGGCAATCATTGCCCCGTTATTGTCAGGTTCGACATTAAGGCGCAGTAATTGGCCCTCCAGAGATTGCGAGCTGACGGTCGAAGTGGTTTTAAGGAAAGCTTGATAGGCGGTATTCGTATTCAGTGTCCGTAATTTGGTTAATTTTAAAGTTGCTGAACGAGCAAGGGCCACATTTGGGTAAAAGTCAATAAGGGGAAACTCTTCTCCTCGGTCAAATAAGTTGGCACTCGTCAGTGTGGTTTTCTTCACGGCCCCAGCCGGAATCTGTAGATGGACCTGCTCACTTAACGCAATGGCATCTCCTTCTGGGTGAACAAGGAAGGGGCGCTCTGCTGAGAAGTTGGTGCGAGCGACAAACGTCGTATCCAGGGAGGGTTGGTCCCCTCGCACCATCACATCCGTACGGGTTCCTCGAGGCAAGTCGAGTTGCGTCGCGACTTGAACGCCACCACTTTCAGTTTTGACCTGAATGCTTTGGATAACGCCGGCCGGTACGAGAGCGTCGACGACTTGCCGGTACTGGTAAGTCTCACTGAGGTATGGGGCGGCTGGAGTGGCCGGCAGATCAACGCAGCCTGAAGTTACACACACCTGAAGTGAAGAGCTTTTCCCCATGAATGCTCCTGCCGCTCCGTAGATAGTGACTCGAAGGCGGCTGAAGTCGCCCGCTTTTAAGCCGGCGACACTGTATGGCTGAATATCAGCATTCGGCTGAAGTCCTGTCGAAGCCATTTTTCCACATGAAGCCATCAGGAGCATGGTGGAGAGCGCGGAGGCGAGGAGCGGTAGTATTTTTTTGTTTTCATTTCTAGAAAACTTTAAAATGAGTAAAATTGTTCGATACCCGGCTTTTAATGAAGTGTTATTTACTACTCATATAAGGCATTATGGCTCTCATTGCTGGTGTACATTTGAAGTTTAATTCACGTGTGCTCTTCCAATCGTCGGACGACCCGTCAACACGAGCCATGAGGACGTGTAGGGCCCGCCAGAACGAACACGCCGGGTAGGGACGGCGCACCACCGCAGTAGCTACCTCTCTCCTGGAAACCCCCAGTCTTCTGGTGTTGACCGCCAATACCCCGGATGCACCTCTGTGGGTCGAACGAGAGGTGAAAGCGATCAAAGAGGCGCTGTGGGGCTCAGCCCATAGAAACGCACTGGCCTTGCAGGTGCACCCGGCCGCTGCAGGTCGGGAGTTCCTGCCTCAACTGGACCGGAACAGACCGCAACTGCTGCACTTCAGCGGTCATGGCGATCTCGACGGCCTGTGCTTCGTTGGCGAAACCGGCGACATGGAAGTTCAAGCCAATACGTTGGTCGTTGAAGCCTTACGCCTCAGCCCAGGACTACGCCTAGCCGTCTTCGTGTCCTGTCATTCCGAAACGCTGGCGCGCGCGGCCATTCAACATGTCGACGCGGCCATTGGCATGAAGCGTGAAGTCGCGGACGCAGACGCCCCCATCTTCTCTGCGGCGCTTTACCAGGCATTGTCTCAAGGTCGCCACTTGCAAGACGCCTTCGACATGGCGATTTGGGCTCTGAACACCGATGGGGGTGACGCCGACATTCCCGTGCTGGTGACCCGTCAAGGCGTGGATCCCGTCTCCGTGGCCTTCCAGCAACGACTGTCGGCCTTGATGTAGGCGGAGCCAGCGGGCACGATCCGCACCGCTTCCAGGACAACCTCCACGCCCTACATCCGAAGGAGGGCACTCATGGGCACCGTGCGGATGCATCTGCGGCCCACGCGGCCCGGGCGCCGTGCGATCCTGCCC
The DNA here is from genome assembly GCF_002017875.1 of Deinococcus sp. LM3. Taxonomy (NCBI): domain Bacteria; kingdom Thermotogati; phylum Deinococcota; class Deinococci; order Deinococcales; family Deinococcaceae; genus Deinococcus; species Deinococcus sp. LM3. The sequence continues at coordinate 84,163 of NZ_MUFV01000004.1, forward strand.
AGCGTGACCGATCACGCTGCCCCTGTTGTTCCTGACACGTCCCTGCTCGACGTCCTGATCGTGGGCGGGGGCTTCGCGGGCCTGAGCGCGGCCCTGTATACCGCGCGCGGCATGAAGTCGGGCATCCTCATTTCCAGCGGGCCGAGCCGGAATGCGCCCAGTCCGCACGCGGGTGGGGTGTTCAGCCGCGACCGGCGCCCGCCGGAGGAGATCCTGGCGGCCGCGCGGGATGACCTGCGCCCCTACGACTTCCCGGTCATGGAGGCGGAGGTCACGGCGATCTCGGGCGGGAACGGGGACTTCACCGCGACGCTCTCGACGGGTGAGACCGTGCGGGCCCGCAAGGTGATCCTGGCGACCGGAGTGCGGGACGTCCTGCCCGGCACCCCGGCAGGCCTGCGCGAGCAGTGGGGGCGGGGCGTGCACCACTGCCCGTACTGCTACGGCTGGGAATTGCGGGGCGGCCAGGTGGCGGTGCACCTGCCGGGCCTGAGTGGCGTGGGCGGCGTGCAGAGCGGCCTGTACCCCCAGAAGCTCACGCGGGACGTGCTCGTGTGCGCCGACGGAGCGGCAGACCTGACCCCGGCGCACCGCGCCCTGTTGCTGGAGCACGGCGTGACCCTGATTGAGGAACCCCTGGTCCGCGTGGACGGCCGCGCCGGGGGCGGCGTGACCCTGACCTTCCAGAGTGGCCTGACAGTGGACCGGGACGTGCTGTACGCCCACGGGCGCCGGGAACTCCGCGCGGAACTCGCCGAGGCGCTGGGCTGCGAGGTCACGACAAGCGGGATCACGGTGGACGCGCAGCAGATGACGACCGTGCCGGGCGTGTACGCGTGCGGAGACGTCACCAAAGGCAACCAGATCGCGTTCGCGGTGGCGGGCGGCGCGATGGCGGCCATGCAGGCGGCGTACGCGATCTTCTACGACACCCTGCCGGACGGGGCGCGGGTGGCGGTCCCGGCGTGACCGGCAGGCCGGGCGGGTACGTGTACGTCATGCGGACCCCGGCGACCATCGAGGGTCTGTGCAAGATCGGGTTCACCCGGGGAGCCGTGGGGGACACCTCCACCCTGGAGCGGCGCCGGGCAGAGGTCTCGGCGGCGACGGGCGCCCCGGGCCCTTACACCGTTGAGAAGTTTCAGTATTTCGAAGACTGCAGGGCGGCCGAACAGTTCATACACGAGTTCCTGTGGGAATTCCATTTCTACGCCGAGTTCTTCTGGATTCCTGACGAGTCGTACATCGACGCGGCGTTCGGTGAGGCGTCCAGGCAGCGTTCCTTTTACTTCGGCAGCGCGTCACGATCGCGCCGCTTTACCTCTGTGCGCGGCGGTCAGCGGTGGGCTGACGACATTCAGGTGAACCGTCCGGTTCGGGCGCACTTCGACTACGTGCATGGGCTGCGCAGGATGGGTCAGGATCCCCGGCATGGGGAGCGCCTGCTGCTGCGCGCCGCCGGTCAGTTGCTTCCCGCAGCCTTGACACGGGGGGAAGTCAAGATCATCCGGGCGCTGCGGTGGCTGGGCCTCTTTCACGCCTCGGAGCAGCTGTACGAGCCGTACCGAGAGCCCAGGACGTGGCCCGGGCTTTCGGAAGTCGCTCGGGCGTACCGGCGCTCCAGTGAAGCCGTTCGGTACTTCACGGTCGCGGCGCAGCAGGGTGACTTCATCTCCTGGGGCCTGCTGGGACAGCATCACTTGGCGAGAGGCGACACTGCTGGTGCCGCGGAGGCGTTCACGAAGTTCGTGTTTGAGGTGGCCGACGTGTTCCGGACGAAAGGGGTGTACTTCGAGTCGGACATCTTCTCCCCACGCGACTCCCGGGAAATTGGGGAAGTCATCACGGATGGGGAGTTGACCATGCAGATCCTCGCGGCCGCGTCCGATCATGTCCTGACCGGCGCGCTCCCTCCGTTTCCATTTGAAGCCAGGGTGATTCTTGCGCCCCTCCTGGCCCGCTCCAGTTACACCCGCTGGTCTATGCCGTCCTCCATCCCGTACCGCCAGGCGTTCGCTGGACTCCGGCATGGGCCGGACCTTCCCGTTCAGCCGGAGCCGCCGAGGCCGCGCTTTATCATCCGCAGTGCGGTCCGGAAACCGTAACAGCCCTTCGCTCTCCAAACCCGCAAGAACGGCGGCGCGCTGACCGTGCAGTTCGATGACCAGGCACTGGCATGTGAGTGGCCCAGCCGGGTTGGCATCAGCGCACACCAGCCTGAGACATACCAGCGTACCGCCCGCAGAGCGGCGAGCGGCCCGCGGTGCAGCACAGCACCTCTGACCTGATCCACCGTGCCCGTGGGGTCAGGTCGATTCCTCTAACACGGCCTGATTGAACTCGGCACCTCCCAATTCAGCCCACCAGTCCAATTGTCTGGTCTGACCCAACTCGCGCCAGCGGAGCAACACCGGCCAAAACACACTTGCTGTCTCGGCAGGACACTCGAACGCAAATCGCAACACCACTGGAAAGAGAGCCGTCCGTAACTGGTCGTGAGGGGTCACCACCTGATCCAAAAGGGTCGCGAGGTGCCTGAGTTCCTGATTTCTGTACTTCGGATGGGTGATGAGTGCTACCAGGATTTCGAAGGTCTGCATGGCCAGGGCGCGGTCAGGCGCCGTTGTGTTCAACACGAGAGTCAGATCGTTCAGGAGTTTGGGTTCGATCGTCCCTTCAGTTTGAGCAGTCAGCTGTGCTGCTCCGATGAGGCCCGTCATGATCTGTTCGGGTTGCCAGCTCTGGATATCGAACTCCATCACCGATGCGCAAAAATCTTCATTGTGCCTCATTGGATGAGGCTTCTGGCGACCTGTCAAGTGAAGCACCACAGGTTGCATCAGATTTTTTGCTTCAGTGGTTTTCTGTAGCTCAAAAATTAGTTTCGGAGCTTCGCTGTTTAAAAGACTGAATACGGCCCAGTCTGGATGTCGAAGAGCAAGCTCAATATTCCTTCCCAGGAAGGAATTCAGATGATTGGGCAGGCTGATTTCGGTTCCGATGAGCACATTTTTCAATAGTCTCACGTCTGAACCTTCAACTGACGGCGCAAGTAAAATCTCAGCGAACAAGTGTCGCAGCTCCTCCAACAGGTCATCTGCTGCGTAGAGCGTATTGAGCATCACTGTCCGCAGTGGAGTCATGTGCGACGGCATGCAAATGTCACTCAATTCATCCGGATGATGAAGCAGCGCACGTAAAGGCAAAAAAGTTCTGTCGTGATCAAAAATTTGCCATATGGAGTCTGGTGGATAGCCAATCTCCCGAAGTTGACTATAGATTTCGTGTGTGTGGACCCAGCTGGCGGCCATGAACGCAGGAGCAGGCCACGTAGGGGCTCGGAACTGAATCTGTTCGTATGTCCACCTGAGGACCCGGTGAAACGCGATGATGTCCTGAAGGTACGTGCCTTGCAGCATGGACGCTGCCAATCGCTTGCGCAGCCTGGCCGCTTCCTGCTCAGGATAGTCCTTGAGCAGGCGCACCGTGTGTGCCAGGCCAAAGGGACTTTTCCGTTGATGGCGTAGATCATCGCGGAGATTAGCAAAAGTTGACACGTCCTGCAGGAATGCCCGGCGAATCACCTCCGGTAATGCAATGGGAAGGCCGGCAAAGCGGGCAGCGGTGGTCTTTGGTCCGTCTCGCTCGAGCAGGCTGCATGCCGCCGCCTCTATCACGTCCTGGAAGGGTCTGTCTGGCTCGTGCACAAGCGCTTCGAGGCCAACAAACTGCAAGATGACCAGTGGATCGTCCGGCAGGAAATTGCTGCGGTTCCATTCCCGGTCGAGGGGTTTTTCCTGCAACGCGCTGAACAGGGCACTGTAGAAGAAGTCGGGTATGGACGACTTCAGGTCAGCGAGCTGATCCAGTCGTGCATCGAGCGGTCTGGCCCGCAACATGGCACTCACGCGTGGGTCTGTCGGGCTTATGCCAGGGAGGGCTTGCAAGATCTCAGGCAGGTGAGCTTCGCGTTCCTTCCGTGTATCCAGCGCCAGCCACATCTCCTGTATGCGTATCCGAAACCCCTCGCCCTCGTCATTGACCGCCAGGAGGCACACGCCATCATCGTCATCAAGCGACCACGTCCACTGCATCCCCTCCCGATCTTTGATCTGTGTGGTTCGCCCTGGAAAGCCATGTAATGTATTGAACGCATTCCAGATCTTTCCCATATCGAAAGATCGACCATTGATCTGGCAAAGATGGATACGCCGTCGACCAGTCGATTTCATGTACTGCACGTCGCTCGCGACTGCATCGTGGAGCACAGGAACATAGCTTTCCGTCCCATTGGCCAGATGAGCAAGAGCGGCGCGGTGAATCGCTGTCGTCTGTGGTCCGAGCAGGTTGAGCAAATGATCTTTCCAAATCGCGACAAATCTGTCTTGCAGCTCTGGGTCGAGCGTGAGACGCGGTTGAAGCAACGTGCGATTGATCCACTTGTAATACGCTTCTTTACTCTGAGGGGTCATGGTCACATCAAAGGAAGCAAGGTCAAGTAATTCGAGTTCCCGAAGTTGATTCACGCTCCGGCCGTGAGGATGACGACCCCACGGGAGCTCACCGACCGCCACCATGTCAATCAGCAGATGCTCAAACATCCAGTTGGCCAGAGCGACGGGTGAACGTTCACTCTTAAACACGTCCTTGAGCGCTTGCTTGGTTTCATGCAGGTAACGCAACAGGAACGGCATTTCACCGATGTGGAGGTCGTTCGTTCCCTGCACGGTGATCGGTTGGAGGGGGCTGGCAGCCCCGAAGCAGCCTGCGTAGTACTGCCTGAGCAGGGCCAGATCGTCTGTTTCTCGCAACCGGCCATCCTGGACTTCAGCGGCACGCAGCCAATGCAACAGCTCCCGCGCGGTGATGGGCAGAAACCGCATGCCTGCCCGGCGGAGCTGGTGTACGGCCTGGAAGTAGGCCGTTTCGCTGAACCGGCCGCGTTTAACCAACGCGTCAAGGACGCTCACCAGATCTGTGACCAGCCGCCGGTTCTGAAGGGCCATCTGCTGAGCCCACCGGTCATCCAGGCAGAGCCGCTCGGATGCAGTGGCCGCCGGCACGACCAGGGCGGCCAACCCCAGAATCTCCGCACTGTGATCGTGCCGCCGGTCCTCTGGGCTCGGCTTGTAGGTGAGCCGGTTCTGTTCGTGTTGCTCCCTGATCCAGGAGAGCAGGTCTTGAAGTACTGCTCTCAAGTCAGATGTGCTGGGCAGATCAGCCAGCATGTACGTCAAGTCACGGACGTGATCTGTGGCGACCGCAATCTCAAACTCCTGCGAAAGGAGATCCAGCACCTTCAACCGGGCGGCCAGGAGCAGGGAGGTGAGATCCATGGCCAGGGTCGTGACCCCTTGTAACTCGGGGGGGCCGTCCTCCCGGACGGAGACGGTGAGCCCACCGTGCCGGATATAGAGGGGCAGGTGTGGCCTGGCTTCCAGGTAGGCGCAGGCAAACTCGACGGGCTCTTGACTGTGCAAGTGGTGAAGACTGACGTCGCCCTGTTCATAGACCTTGTATCCGTCGTTCTGTAGTTGAGTCTGCGCAAGAAAATCCTCAACGTTAATCAGGGTGAACAGTTGCGTTTTACCTTCAGCGAGCAGCGTTTGAAATCTGGAGGCCACCGCCGGCATCGTGGGAAAGTTACCCATGAGCTGAGCCTGCATGACGTACTCGACTTCCAGGTCATTTTTGATGTTGTGTGCAGCTACGAGCAACAGGCGCTGGGCGAGGCGGGACTCCTGAATGGCCTGGGCGTATCGGAGGGCCCGCAATCCTTGCGTCACCGTGAGATCGGCGCACTCCAGCAGACGCGTCAACTTGGGTCGCAGGTCTGCGGTGAGTGCGGCATTGACCATCAGGTCGATGAGGTGCATCTGATGGTAGGCCGTCGGCTCGGCTTCGGCGAGCAGTTGGGCGTCCTCCAGCGCCTCCGGCAGTTTGCCCAGTTCAAACCACATGCGTGACAGCGCGCGCCGTAAGTGGCCAGGCAGGACGGCGCCGTCCATGAGTTCGGTGTGCTCGACCCAGAGACGTTCCGCCAGCAGGTATTGTTTCTGATTGACTGCCGTTTCCACGCAGAGTGCGACCACCGCTGGTGTCGCCACACGCGTGATGAGCTCCGGCGCACGGTCAAGAAGCGCGGGTTGATTGCTTCTCTGCAACACCTGCAGGGCGTCACCCAGTTCTCCTTCGCCAGCCAGAAACGCATCGAGTTGCGTGACGGCCACTTCTCTACCGGCAAGGGCTCGGGTTAACAGTGCCATGGCTGATGCGGGGGGGCCGGTTGGAGGCGGTGCAGCCAGTGTTCGACGATGGTGGGATCCGCTTGCCGCAGACGTGCTTCGTGGCGTTCGAGCAGGGCCAGGGCTTCGGCGGCGTGACCCTGCTGCTCGTGCCAGGCCATTACGGCCAGCGGCCCATTCGGATTGGTGGACTGTTCCAGGGCGCTGAGGTGCAGATGGAGATCGAGCGGCCAGTGGTAGTGGATGGCCCAGAGCGCCTCTTCTGGGGTGAGCCTGCCCGCCTTGATTTCGTTCTGGAGGAACGTGGTGGCCTGGAATTGCCGGTCGGGTTGAGGGTGCTGCGTGAGCGTCGCGAGATGGAGCAGGGCGGTGTCGTTCCGGAGTTCGGGGTCGATGTTGGGTAATGTCAGCAGGCGTGCGCTGATGTCCTGAGCCGTCTGGAGGCGCTCGATGCCCTGTTCATTGAGTTGCAGGAGGCCTTGTGAAATCGGCAGGACTGTTTGCAGCCGGTCAATGGTTCGGAATGCGGGGCTCAGGACGCTGAAGTACAGCAGTTGTGCCCACGTGAGGTGCAGTTGGTAGTGGTCTGGGGCCTGCTGCGCCTGACGTTCAATCACCGTCAGGGCCTCTGCGACCTGCCCAGTGAGCGCGAGGGCAATGGCACGCAGCCGCACCACTGGTACGGCCTGGTCAGGGGCGTGAATCTGACTCAGCAGGTCGAGTGACCGCTGAGGATCGCTGGCCAGCAGCAGCGCAGCGGCTTGAAGACGCCCAGAGTCTGTGGTGAAGGTCAGTGCTTGGGCCAGCGCCTGATCTTTGTGGCCCTGTGAGACGAGGATTTGAATGGCCACCTGCTCATCAGGGTGCTCAGGATCGAGCCGGTTGGCCGTCTCGGCAGCGGCTCGGGCCGCAACATCATCTTTCTCGACGGCCAGGTGTAACTGTGCGGTCAGGCGCAGGAAAGCTGCTTGTGATGCGCTTGAGCGGCTGATCCAATCCCGGGCTTCCGTGATGGCTTTCAGCGTCTGGAGGGCGCTTGGCCGTTGCCCGAGGCGAATGAGATGGAGCACGTGTTCGTATTCGTGCCGGCTGCTTTCATCTCGCCACTGTTGGGTCTGGGCACTGAACAACTGGAGGCGGTCTCGTTCCTTATAGGCCAGAAAGGCAGCTTGCTCGATAGGGTCCTTGCCACAAAGCAAATCGACAATAGTGGTATTGTCGATGTACTTTTCGGCAATTTTACGGTGGTATTTCAGTTTTCCTGCAATAGTGGCGGCTTGCCAGAAGATTAGAGAAATCTGGGCAGCTTTGAAAAGATCTTCGCGAAGTTCGTTGACCCGTTTCAATATCTTAGGATCCTCTACCTTGCATGATATCGCAATAACAAATGTCCGTAAATTCTGATTTTGCCAGTATTTGACGTGTTTTTTAAACTCGTCGTACGTTTTATTGAGATCCGAGATGGTGAATTTTTTATAACATTTTGCTTGAATAGCAAAACCGACGCCGTTGGATTCAATGGCAAGAATGTCGATGCCGTATTGTTTGAATCCGCGCGTCCCATAAATGTCGGCTTCTCGGATGTTGGGTTCGTGTACGACGAGTTCACGCAAGAGATTCTGAAACTCTTCGTCATTGGTGAAATCTTGAAACTCCAAAACGGATCTCTTGTTATACATAGGATTCCTGGACACTCCGGTCTTGCCAATCAAATACGTTATAAAACGAATTTACCATGGACTTTCCCAAACGGCCCGTGTCGTGCGACCTCTCAACACCTGACACTTCGGGAGGGCAGGATCAACCAGACGAGTGGGATCACCGCGCCCCCGAGGAGGGCGCCCAGCACCAGGATGTTCAGCGGCGTCTGGCCAGAGCGCCACGTCGTGCGATCCATGATCAGGGTGAGCTTCCCGTCGGGCAGCAGGGGAAGCAGGACGTCTGTGACGTCCTGCGGCGTGAGTTGAGCGTCGTGAAGGGCCACCGTCCGGGTTTTTGATTCCAACGTGGCTGATCTGGGGAGATGAAGCGCGATCTTGCGGTGAAGCGTGGACTCGGCCTGGAGCACGGCCAGGAGCACTTCGGCAAGACGACGGAGCGCATCGGTGCGGCGGTGCGGCCAGCGACTGGCCCCTGAGCGAGGAGCACGTGCTCGCGCGGCTGCTGGCGTTGAATCTGACCCGGGCGTGACCGTGAAGCGTCCCCGGCGCCCCCCGGACGCACGGGGCACATGCGTGTGCCCTGCGCGGCGATCCTCGGTACAGTGAACACCACCGACGATCACGCGGGAGGCCCCTCATGTTCCGGGAACTGTTTCTGAACCTCTGCCTCCTCATCAGCCTCCACTACCTCCTGCGCTTCACCTTCCGCTCCTGGCCCATCGCCACCCGCGGCCCCCACCACACCCTCCGCCTCGCGGCCTTCGCCGCCTCCGCCGTCATCCTCATGCTCTTCCCCGCGCAGGTCGCCCCCGGCGTCATCGTCGACCTACGCGCCGTTCCCATCGCCTTCGTCACCCTGCAGTTCGGGCTCCTCGCCGGTCTCCTCGTCGAACTCCCCCTCCTGCTCTACCGCGCCTGGATCGGCGGCATCGGCCTCTACGTCGCCCTCCCCAGCATCCTCGGCGTCGTGCTCACCGCCGCACTCGTCCGCCGGTATGTCCCGCCCGTCGGGCCGCTCTTCTGGCGGCACTGGCCGAGTGTGATCCTGATCTTCCTGTTCAAGGGGTCACGACACGGATCAGCCCTGGCTGTACGCTAAGGTTGCGAAAACGATCGTTTCTGCACGAGCCAGCGCGTTCCGATGCATACAGCACGCAAGTCTTGCGAATTGGTATTGCACAACGCTTGGCAATGGCAACAGAGAATCGCAAGGTGCAGGATCGCCAGAATTTTGGCCTATCTGCCGTCCTCTACGCACTTTTAAGTTTCTGCAACAGGTAATTGCAAGCTTAGCGTACAGGGGTGTCAGTTTCGTGTCGTGACCCCTTCAACGGCGTCCCCCTCCTCTTTCTCCCGGACGGCGTCCGCCTGTTCCTGGAGGTGTACCCGCTGCTGCTGGTCATGAACGTCGCCGGGGCCCTCATGGGCTGGGGCATCCTCAGCGAGCGCTTCACCCTGCTGCGCCTCACCGGGCAGTGGCGCGCCGCGGCCTTCACCGACCCCCTCACCGGGCTCGCCAACCGCCGCCAGTTCGACCTGGACCTCGCCGACCTGGGACCGGGCGACGCACTGCTCCTGTTGGACGTGGATCACTTCAAGCGCGTGAACGACACCTTCGGCCATCACGTCGGCGACGAGATCCTGCAGGAGCTCGGCCGTCTCCTCGAACAGGAGCGGCGCGGCCGGGACCGCGCGTACCGCTACGGCGGGGAAGAATTCGCGCTGATTCTCCGGGAGGTGCAGCCCGGACAGCTCCTGCGGGTCGCCGAGCGCCTGCGAGTCAGCGTGGAGCGGCGGCCGATGGGCTCCGCCCGGCTGGCCGTGACGGTCTCCATCGGCGGCACGTGGTGGACGGCCGCCACGGCGGCCCACCTCGTGGCCTGTGCGGACCGGGCGCTGTATCTGGCGAAGGGCAATGGCCGCAATCAGGTGTGCGAATGGGCGCCACTTGAGGTGGCTCAGGAGGCGCTGGACGGTGCCTATGCAGCCCGCTGACAGGCAGGCGTCGGCGCGTGTCAGGCCTGCTGCCCTCTCTGACACCCTGCCCGGCGGGGTGGGGGCGTGACCGGCCTGGCCGCCCACCTGCCCCCGTGGCTGCGCGAGGCGGTCCGCTGGCAGCTGAGCCGGTCCGCTGAACAAGTGCTCACGGTGGAGGAGGTGGCGCTGCTGCTGGGCCTGCCGGCGGCGCAGGTCGCGCCGCACGCACGGGGTGGGCGCCTGCTGCGCGCGGACGTGCTGGCCCTGCTCGAGACGCCCAGGGGCGCGCCGCCCAGCGTGACGCAAGCGGGCGTGGGCCCGGGTGGCGACGGGCCATGCGGCGGCTGCTGAAACCCTCCTCACGGCGGTGCGCACGTCGATTGAAGCGACAGGCGCGCAACTGGTGTTTCTACCGCCGTATTCGCCAGATTTGAGTCCGATTGAACTGATGTTTTCGAAAGTGAAGTCGCAGACGCGACGTCTGGAGGCACGGTCGAAAACGACCGTCAGTGAAGCGATCCGGGTGGCGTTGGAAGCCGTCCGCCCAAAAGATTGCGCTGGCTGGTTTCAGCATTGTCTTTTCCCTCAATGCCTCTGAAAACCGCTGTCAGCACTGCTGCGTGCAGGCCTGCGGGCGGCCCCTCAGCTGTCCTGCCCGGCTTCAACCGTGCGGCGGCCCTGCAGGGTGATCGTCTCCAGCGTGCCCCGGCATGTCACGCTCACCTCGCGCAGGTCCAGCGTGCCCGTCTCCACGTCGGCCAGCAGTTGGCGCAGGTGCTGGATGGCGCTTTCGCGCAACTCGGCAGGCGTCTGATCCTGAACGACGTTGGTGCGCCTGATCTGCTGGACCTGGGAGCGCCCCAGCACCGAGTGCACGTCCTCCAGGTACGCCCGGAGCAGGCGCGCGGCTTCGGTGTGCACGTCGTCACCAGCGGACCCCCACCGATCGAGGACGGCCGCCGCTTCGGTCACGCTGTACAGGTCGGGGGTGGTGGGGAGCTGACAGGTGCGCAGGCGGGCGAGCAGCAGCCCCTGGACGTCCAGCAGCAACTCGCGCGCCAGCTCGTCGTCTTGAGCGCTCAGCTCTTCCGCGAGGTCCTTCAGGGTGGCGGCGGCCAGCACGGCGTCGTCGGACGTGCGGTCCAGTCCGTCGTGCAGGAGCCCCAACACGTGGTGGGCGTAGCGGATCAGCCACCCTGTCCACTGCAGGGGGTAGGGGTCGCTGCCGCCTGAGTCGTACAGCCGCTCGTACTGCCCATAATTGAGACGCACGAAGGGCGGCCAGTCACGGTCTGCGGGGGGTTCGGGCGGCTGGAAGTGCAGGGAGACCGGGGAGATCATGGGGGTAGGCTAGCGCCCCGCTCAGACTCGACGTGCCTCAGCTGCCGCGCAGGCAGTTGCTGAAGTGCCCGGCCCGATCCTGGATCACGTGGCGCGCATGTGCGCCCCGCAGCGCCCCGCCGGGGCGGTACGCTCGGCGCATGACGCGCCTCCCTGCCCTGATCGTCCTGACCGCCCTGACCCTGCCCGCCGTAGCGGGCGCGCAGCGGGTGGTGTTCCCGAACGGCGCGTACGACCTGCAGGCCTGCTACGGGGTGGAACAGGGCACGAAGTGCGACTTCCTGTACACGCCGCTGGAGGAGCGCAGCATGTTCTTCCAGACGAGCTGGTTCGTGGCGGTGGCGGTGGACGGCCGGAACGTGCCCGCGCAGGCGCTGAGCGTGGCGAACGCGAACTGGACGGCGTACCCGTCCAGCATCAAGACGTTCCGGAACGTGCCGGTGAAGGTCTCGGCTCTGTTCCCCACGTCCGCGACGACGTTCCCGGTGGTGACGGTGTCCGGCTCGGCCATCCGGAACGTGCCGGTGGGGTCGGGGGCACGCCCGGCCACGCCGGTTCAGGCGCCCGCGGCGCCCGCCGCTTCGGCGTACGACGCGGTGATGACGAACTGCGCGGCCAAGGCGGGCGGCGTGCTGGTGTGCACCGCGACCCTCACGCCGAAACGGTGACGGGCGTGACGGCGGCGGCGCGGTGGCCGCTGGTGGAGGCGCTGCTGAGGTTCCTGCCGCCCGTGCCGGACGTGGACGCCCGCGCGCCCATGCACTTCCACCTGGACACGATGGGCCGCGTCCTGCGGAAGGAGCCGGGCAGTCCGACCTCCCGCAGGCGGATCAGGCGGCGGCACGGGCGTACCTGCGGCACCTGCGCGGGCCGGGCGTACTGGACGTGCCGGTGGCGCGCCTGCTGCGGAACCTGCGGCTGATCGTCGATGACCTGGACCTGCGCGTGGTGGCGGGGGACCTCGCGCGCGCGCGGGGCAGGCGAGCAGTCCCCTCCCGTGGCCGTGGGGGTGAGGCCGCCGTGGCGGCCCGCGCCTCCCGGAACGGCACGGGGTTCAGGAGGTGACCTCGGATGAGTGGCGCTCCCTACACCCTCATGCTGCTGGTGCCGTCCACGCACGCGGCGCTGCCTCCCGTGGACGTGAATCTGCGCTGGAGTCAGGTCCCTGACGAAGACACCGTGAACGTCTGGGCGCTGCATCCGGCGTCCTGCACAGCTGCCGAATTGGACGGGTGGCACCGGGCGGCACGGTTGGGTGAGGACGTGCCGCTCGTGCAGGTCGCACGCCTGCTCTCCGACCAGCAGCATGTACCGCTGGCACATCACACGCTACTGCGCCTCTCCCTGTCCACGTCCCTGCGACGAACGGTGCAGGGCGCTCCGCGAGGCTGGGCGGTGGCCCGTCAAGTCGTGGGCCTGCTGAACGTGACCTTTGCGTGGAGCGCCTCCGAGGAGAGTTTGGACGACCTGTGGGCTCGCGGGACACTGCCCTGGACGCGGGTGTGGCCCACCTTGATCTTTCACGAGGCCTTCTTACAGAAGCTGCGGCTCGACCCACTCAACCTCGACGATATCGCTGGTGGCGGCGACGTGTTCCGCTTCCAGCGGCTCCCGTCCCACTGGCTCCTGCAAGCGCCGGAAGGGCTGGGCAATGAATCGGCCGCATTGCTGGAGGGCGGTGCCGTGAATGACGCACTGGAGGCGGCGTTGCAGCGCGTGTCCATTCAGCACGACCAGGAGGTGCAGCGCTGGCTGCAGGGCGCTCTGCCTGTTGAAAGCGCGCGTCCTGAGGGGCATTCGTCGGGGTGATACTGGCCAAGACAGGCCAGTGCTTTTTTCAGGATATCCCGTTCCTGTCGTGCAATTTCCAGTTCCCGCTCCAGTTCCCCCAGTCGAGCCTCCTGTGGTGAAAGGGCGGGGATGCCCCGCCCGGCGGCCGGCGGCCGTCTGGGTGTTCTGCTGCTGCTTCCACCGGACAACGTAGTGAGGGGGAACGCCGAGGTCACGGGCAATCTGGGCGCAACTCTTTCCGGTCGTGCGGACCAGCCGGACGGCTTCTTGTTTGAACTCAGCGGTGAATTGCTGCTTGGGTACGGACATTCTGTCCTCCAGTGTGGATCACACTGAACTTACCCTCCACCAAACTCTATCCAGTTCAACCAGGGGGAATCATGTGTAGGGATCAGCATGACAGCCGAGATGGAGCGGCATAGCTGCAGGTGCTTGACTGCAGTCCGTCTCAGTCAAGTGCAGTGCTGATGACAGACAGTGATGACCGCTTCTCTATGAGATCCATGCACGTTGATGTGCTAAGCGGGAATTTCTGTTCCAACTCTCGCGTGAACCCAATTTCAGGCAACGGTGAGCACCGTTTCGACCTTACGGGCCGTGACAACTGCAAAATACAAAAGTCGCGTTAGTAAGATAGATTACAATATAACACTATGTTGCCGTGCGGTTAGTTGCACTGAAAATGAGCTCTATTGGTCTGGGAGTTCTATAATAAGTGCAAACCCGGTGAACTTGTGTGCGAATGGGTGTGTTGGTGACCCAGGGAGGTGGTAGCGACTATGCTCTGGCGATTCCTCGTTTTTCTCGTTCTCCTCGTGTCTTTTACCTTCAAGACTTTTGAGGCTGTCAGCGAGGATCAGTTGTGGCTCGCTCTCTTTTACGGCGGTCTCGTCCTACTTGGCCTGATTAAATTTTCTGTTGCTCTTAGATCAATTCAACGACAGCCATAGGACCAAACTGATAGTCACTAACTCGAAAACATGATGTTAGAACAGCCACTCTGATTGAAGGGCATCGGGATCACGCAGGGGCCGCAAGGCCCCTGCCGCGATATCGTCCGCCATCTCAAAGTGATAGCGCCCCAGCATGTTGATGTGCGCGTATTTCAGCGGGGAGAGCCGCACGACATCTTGCGGGTACACGTCCTCCCCAATGGCTTCCAGCCACCCCAGCGCTGCGGTCAGATACCGAGTATTCCAGAAGGTCACCGCATTCACCACCAATCCGAGTGCTCCGAGTTGGTCTTCCATGCCTTCTCGGTAGCGCTGACGGAGTTCTCCTTTCTCCCCGTGGAAAATCTTGCGGGCCAGCGTCCACACCGCTTCGCCACGATTGAGCTGGGTCTGAATCCGGCGGCGGTATGGCTCACTCTGCACGTAGTTCAGCAGGTACAGAGTCTTGGCAATACGGCCCAGTTCTGCGACGGCTTTGCCCAGCCCCGACAGGCTGCCCCCTTTGCCCAGCACCCGCATGATGTCTGGGGCTGGTACCGTCCCCTGTTTCAGAGACCCGGCCACTCGTAGCAGGTCGTCCCAGTGCGCGGCAATCAGACCCGTGTTGATGTGCGAGCGGGCGACCTCATTGAGGTCGCCATAGTTCGCCTGCCGGTTCAACCGCCAGTAGCGGGTTTCCCCAATGTCGGCTAGGCGCGGGCTGAACTGATACCCCAGCAGATGAAACAGGCCGAACACCACGTCGCTGTAACCGGCGGTATCGCTCATGACCTCGGTGGGCTTCAAGACGGTTTGCTGTTCCAGCAACCCGCCCAAAATGTACAAACTGTCGCGCAGGGTACCCGGAATGACCCGGCCATGCAGGCCGGTGTACTGGTCGGAATTCAACACGTAGAAGGTCACGCCGCGTCCAGCACCGAAATATTTTCGGTTGGGGGCTGCCACGGTGTTGCGTAGAGGCGTGCTGAACCGCAGTCCATCCGCACTCGCGGTGTCGCCTGTCACCCACACCTGGGCAAGCGGCATAGCCGCTTGCGCCGCCACTAGGCAGGCATTGGCCCGTGTGAGCGTATCAGCACGCAGATACTGCTGCTTAACCCAATTCAATCGGGCGAGGGTCAGGGCCGGATGGGTGGGCTGCGCCACCGACTTCAGGTCAATGTTACACGCCCCCGCGACGAGGACCGCACACAGACTCACCGCAAAATCACTCATCCTGGCGGGATTTTCTCCAGCGTGGTCAAACTCGAACGCGAAGCTCGTGCAGGCATGGACTTCCAGGAGAAGTTCTGACAAATCGATATCGGGGAGCCGGGCATCCACCTGAGTCTGGAGGGTCAACAGGCTTTCTGGGATGGGCACCGCGTTCAGCGGGGCCACGACGAGCGTGGCCCCCTTGTCACGTTTTTCCAGGCGAACCGCTGAATTGCCGGGTAGACTTGCCGCCGCGCGGTGATACGCCTGGTCGAGTTGTTCGGTCAGGGCCGCGAGTTCCACTGCTGGATCAGTGGACCAGCCCAAACTCCGCACAATCTCTGGCCGGAACTGTTCCCACACTTGGCCCTGAAGCAGCTGGGCGCGGGGGTCGCCGTAGCGCAGACTCACGCGGACAAAGATTTCGCGCCGTTTCAGCAGCGTGTGGAGCAGATAAGCGGCACACACCCGGTAGGCCTGGGGGTCAACGTCGCGGCCAGGACGAACGACCCCTTCCCAGGATTTGGGAATAAATGCGGTAGGGGCCTGTTTCCAACTGCGCCGCTTTCCTGATTCCCCTTTCAAAAAGTTCAGGGCGGCCAGCGTGGGGGCGGCGACGGCGGTACCTTCAAAACGGAGACTGCCCAGCAGGCTGGGCAGAAAGCGGCTGATGGTGGCAGTGGTTTCCACCCAGGCTTCCGCGACGGTGTCGTCCTGTCCACTGGCGAGGTCGGAGACGGCCTGCACCGCACCGCTGAGCGGTGCGGTGCCCAGATGCGCGAAAATGACATCTCGGACGGTGGCCGCTGGGACGTCCGGGTCCAGCAGCACCTGAACCGCGTCTCGGAGCAGGAGGGCAGCGGCATCCAGGTCCTTAAGGCTCCGCAGACGGGTCTTTCGCCGCAGCCGTTCTCCACTAAGAGACAGCTCCATCATGACGGCATTAAAGATGTCCAGCACATCATCGGTGGCGCTGCGTTCCAGGTGGAGCACCACCGCCAAGAGCGTGGCCTGGCGGCGGGACGCCGCCATCTGACTGAGGTGCCCAGTCCAGGCCGTGAGGCCATGTCGGCTGAGCGCTTTGAGTCGCGCCCCGGGCACAAACGGCAGTGCCACGTCGCTGACCCCAATCGCCCGGAGCTGGTCCAAACGGTGTAACGACTGGAGCAAGCCCACCGAGGTTTGCCGCGTCGGTGGGGTTCTCAGCACGTCCAGAGGACTGCGGCGCTGGTTGGGGGGCACAATCAGCAGGGCGTCCAGAGCGTCAACCTGGACGTCGGTCAGACAGCCGGCCAACTGGCGATGAAGATGGGTAGCGACCCGTTCCCGCACACGGATGACGATACGGCCCAACACCGTTGGGCCAGGCAACACCACTTTGCGTTCGACCAAGCGCTGGGTCAATCGATCAAACAGTTCGATGGGGCGTTCATCCGCCACCAAAAGGTGGCAGTACAGAAAGCGCATCAGATGAAGGACTTCGACCTGGTCGAAGTCCTTGTAGCCGAGCATTTGCCGGATGGTGATTTGATGGGTAAACCGGGTCGCGCGCCGCTCAAGATACCGGGGCAGGTCCACCATTTTGGACAGCCCCAGCTGAATGGCGAGGGTGCGCACAACGCTGTCGGGCACGTTCAGTGGGTCAGTCAGAAAAGTGCCTAAAAACTGAACGGTGCAGAGCTGGATGGCGAAACCCAGTTTGGTGTGGGGAAAGCGCAACGTTGCAATGTGCTGAAGCTGCGCCGGGGTCAGCAGAAAATAGTCCTGAAGCTGCTGAACGGTCGGGTCACCTTTGTACTGACCGTACTGGGCCAGGTGGTCATCCGTCAGGAAGTCAAAGGGCATTCCTCAGATTGTAACCTGCCTTCCTAACGCGACTTTTGTATTTTACAGTTGTCACGGCCCCTTACCGGCCACGTCGACGGGCGGGCAGTGCTGGGTCAGCGGGTATGACCGCTGCCGCTGAATGCCCTGGGCAGCACGCAGTGAAGCAGGATCGTCCCCCTCATCCGGTTGCAGTCGTCAGCATGACGGTTAACGCGGCCCACACGGCCAGGCGCAGGAGCACGCCGAACACCCACCCAAGAGTCAGTAGTACACTCGTCGCGAACAGGCGCGACCCTCGTGTCTTCTTCAGCAGGAACGTGGTCACCAGGACGGCGAGTGGGACCAGAGCCCAAATCCACCACCCTGCGGGAAGAGGGGAGATGAGTTGCTGGGCGAATGTGATCCCGCTCAGCAGCCCGCACAGCATCAGCCAGGCCAGGACCGGGGATGGCAGGGCTGGGACGGGCACTCGATCCGTGACGGGGCGCGCCCGATCACTCGCGGGCGGCGCCATCGTTATCCCGGTCGAGCTTCGGCGCGTATCCTGGCTGCCCGCGCAGCAGCGGGGCTTGCCCGGCAGCCCGTACGGCCGCGCAGTTCGCGTAGGTGACGCTGATCGTGGCCGGGACGGGCGGCACGGTGTTCGTGCGGGCTGTCCCGGCCGTGGGCGGACTGCCCGGATTCTTGCGGTAGTCCCACGGGTTCTGGAAGGTGCCCGCGTACAGGCCCTTCCCAGCGCTCTTCGCCTGATCCGCCGCGCTGCTGTAGATCCCGCCACCGTACTGGATGTACGGGAGCGCCCACCTGAGAGCCGTCACTCAGGGCCTCCCGGCATCGATCCCATCTGGTGAGAGCGGGGCGCACGCCTCACCAGGGTTGCCGAACTGCCGCACGCCACAACCTCACGCCGCATACGCGACCGTGTCTGTGCCGACCTGCCGCACCTGACCGAGCTTCACGAGCAGCTCCAGCAGTTCGTCCACCGTCCCGGCGCGCACGCCACTGAATGCCGACGCCACCTGCTCCGCCGACAGGGCCCGTTCGGCCAGGACCAGCACCTGACGCACCGCTGCCGACTGTTCCGCCAGCCGCTCCGGGTACGACGGCTTCGCCAGTGCCGCCGCGGCCGGGGCCTGCACGTTCATGCCCAGGTCGCCCACCGCGGTCCCCCTGGGGTCCTGGTAGTCGGGGCGCAGGTACCGGATCGTCCCGGCGCGTTCCTCTTGCGCGCGGGCGGCGTTCAGGTCGGTCAGGCGCGCGAGGACGTCCTGGTCGGTCAACTGCCCTTCCCAGCCGTACGCGGCCTGCACCAAGGCGTCCAGTTCATCGTGGTACTCGCGCAGCACGGTCACGGTGCCGTCCTGCAGGGTGCGGCGTTCCCGGTCGGTGAGTTCGGCGCCGCCCCGGAGCTTCTCCAGGACGTTGTACAGGTCAGTCATGGTCAGGTGCGCGTGCGCGGCGAGGCGGGCCTTGCGCAGGGCGTCGAGCGCTTCGGCCTTCTCGCGGATCGCCTGCTGCTGCGCGGGCGTGGGGATCGGGAAGGGGAACGTCTCAAAGCACCGGGACTTCACGTACACCGGGTCGTTCCCGACG
Source organism: Deinococcus sp. LM3 (assembly GCF_002017875.1). Taxonomy (NCBI): domain Bacteria; kingdom Thermotogati; phylum Deinococcota; class Deinococci; order Deinococcales; family Deinococcaceae; genus Deinococcus; species Deinococcus sp. LM3. Next base: position 102,745 of record NZ_MUFV01000004.1, read on the forward strand.
CCCAGTCGGCTGCCCTGCGCGAGCGCCCAGGTCATGTGGGTGCGGCTGCTGAGTACGCCCAGCACGTACGCATCGTCGTGGGCGATGGCGATCAGCTTGTTGTCGGGCAGGATGCTTGCGTCGAGGAACTGGAAGAAGCGGTGTTTGCTCGTCTCCACCGTCGCGATGAAGCGCGGCAGGCCCGCCAGGGCAGGACGGAGTTCCTGTCGGGGTTTACCGAACCACCACCACAGCCGCGCGTAACCGGCTCCATCCTTACTGTGCGCCTTGGCGTCCCGTTCCGGCTTCACGGTCAGGCGGACGTGCTGGTAGACCTCCGGGAAGCGCGTGCGGGCCTCCTCCTCGGTCAGGCCGAACAGGTCGATCACCCGGACAGGGCGCGGGCGACTGGTCAGGTCACGCCCATTCCGGTACTCGCGCAGCACCCCCTCGATGCCCGGCGCGCGCCCCAGGCCCAGGTCGATAGCATCAGGTTCCTTGAAACCCGTCGCTGGATCAGCCTCGGTCTGAACCGGCACGATGAAGCCTGCCCCGTGCAACTTCACTCCAGGACTGCTGATCCCCTCCATCGCCTTCAGGGCCGTCGCGGCGGTCACGTCCGCGCCCACGGTCAGGTCGGCGTTGATGCGCCCCACCAGCGCGGCCGTCTTCACCGCGTACTCGCCGTTCTCCCCAGCCTGCTCCTCCACGACACGTTCCAGCAGGCCGTCCCGCTTCCCGCGTGCCACGACCGTCATCGCGATCCGCACCGCCGCGCCGTCCGCCTCGTCCACCCACGGGTGGTCCGGCACCGCGTACACCAGGCTCAGCGGGTGCGCGTCCTTCGCGCTGGCCGTCAGGTGATCCTCGATGACGCGGCGGTTGAACGTCTGCTTGATGGAGTTCGTCGTCACGAACCCGAAGCGCCGCAGTCGCCGCAGGCTCGCCATCTGCACCGCCGCCTTGTGCCACCAGAACATCACGAAGTCCGCGCTGTCCGGCACGCCGACCACGTCCTTCTTCGGCTTGTAGGTGGCGCGCAGCGCCTGCACGTACCCGTCGCCCAGCGCCTCGCGCATTGGCCCCGCCCCGATGAACGGTGGGTTGCCCACGATGAAGTCCGCCGGGGGCCACAGCGGCTTGCCGGGCTTCACGTACACGGTGTCCTGCACCCGCGCCGCCGGGTCCGGCACCTCCCGCCCCGTCACCGGGTCCTTGATGAGCGTCACGCCGTCCCAGCGGGTCACGGGCACCCCCGCCTTATCGACGTGGGGCTTCCGGCTGCTGTACGTCAGCACGGCGTCCGTCTGCCGGATGTTCCGGTACGCCTTCAGGATCGGTTCGGCCGGTCCCGCCCCGCCGTGCGAGCGGGCGTACAGCTGCAGGTACCCGATCCACAGCACCAGTTCCGCCACGCGCGCCGCGCGGGGGTTCAGTTCAAGGCCCAGGAACTGCTCGGGGCTCACGTCCGTCAGCGGCGGCGTGCCGCCCAGGTCCACGAGCGTCTCGATGACTTCCGCCTCCAGGCGCTTGATCAGCTCCATGCTGACGTACAGGAAGTTCCCCGTCCCGCACGCCGGGTCCAGGACGCGCTGCTGCAGCAGTTTGGACAGGAACGCCTCGACCAGCCCGCGGGCCTTCACGCGGGCCTTCTCCGGGTCCTTGGCCTGATCGAGGGCGGCCTGCACCTCGATCTGCACGCCGCCCCAGTCCTCGCGCAGGGGCGTCAGGACGACGTGGTTCACCAGCCGCTCCACGTACGGGCGGGGCGTGTAGTGCGCGCCCAGCTTATGCCGCTCGGTGGGGTCCAGCGCCCGCTCGACAAGCGTGCCGAAGATGCTGGGTTCCACCTCGCTCCAGTTGTGCTCAGCCGCCTCAATGAACAGGTCCAGCTGCGCTGGGGTGACGGGCAGTACCTCGACGTTCTCGAACAGGCCACCGTTGAAGTGCTTCAGGCGAGCGTTCAGGGCGATGCTCTCCCCACCCTTGGACATGGCCTGCCAGATGTCGCGCACAGCCGCCACGAAACCTTCAGGGCGGGAGCGCAGGTCCTTGAGCTTCGTGCGGAAGGCCGCGCGTTCGATCAGGCCGACGTCCTCGGCGAACATCGTGAAGATCATCCGCATCAGGAACGCACTGACCCGCTCGGGCGTCAGGGCCTTCCCGTCCCCATCCGACTGACCCTCCATGCTGCGGCTGATCTGCGCCAGGGTGACCGCCACCTTCCGCGTTACCTGCGCCGCGTGCAGGCTCGGGTCGAGACTCAGCGGGTCCAGCCAGATGGCCCGCAGCCGCTCGCGGATGTCCTCGCGGCGGAGGTCCTCCAGGGTGATGCGGTGCGGTCCGGCCGCCGGAAAGGGCAGATACGCGCCGCCGCTGCGGGTGAACTCCGCGTACACCTCGATCACATGCCCGACATCCACGACCAGCACGAAGGGCGGGCGGCCCTCCTCTTTCGGCAGGAGGCGCACGTACCCTTCCGCCTGCGTGCGGGCGCGGCGCATGAAGGTGTCCCACCCGGCGGTCCCGCGCGTCCCGTGACCCTTCTTGGTCTTCTTGCCCTTGCTGGCCCGGACGCGCACTTCCTCTTCCTCGGCGGCTTCCTTCTCGACGCCTTGCTTCGCCTCCAGGACGAAGCTGCCCCGGCGGTACAGGTCGATGCGGCGCGGCGTGGGCGCGCTGTCGTCATGCACCTCGTACACGGTGCGCTCCAGGACGTAGGCGTTGACGGCGTCGTCGGTGCGGGTGGGTTCCGGCTCGGGCACGCCGAGCACACGGCACAGTTCGCTGAGGAACTGACCGTAATTGGCGCGCTCAGCTCCGCCGGACGCCGCCCAGCGGGCAATAAAGGTGTCGAGATCCATCGTGATGCCAGTCTGGCACGGCCCGTGTAGTGGGAAACGCTCAGATACGTGCGTCGTTGTTGGCGCAGGGCGCGCAGGTGACATCTGCGTGACTGCCGGAACTGCGGGAGGTGGTGCTGTGGCTAGTGCGGCGGGGCGTGAAGAGTCGTCCGGCGCGGTGGGTGGGCGGGGACGCCGCGAACTACCGGGCGCACTTCCAGGCAGCGGTGGACGCGGGGATGGCGTGGGCGGTGATCTGCCATGACACGCTGAGGAGGCCGTGGGGCAAGTGACGGGGTGGTTCTGTGCGGGGGTGCCGATACACGTGACGGGGGAACGGGTGGTGGGTGCGGATGGGCGGGTGCGGCACGTGTTCCTGGTGCCGGCGCGGCGGCCGCCGCGTTGCTGGCACTGGAGCGTGGACTGGTGACGTGCCTGGGTGCGGAGATGGTGCGGTGCGTAGCGGAGTCTGGGATGAAGTGGGTGTCGTATGTGCTGTGGTGCCTGATCGCTCGGTGGGTGTCTTGCGTCTGGGCGCGGGAACGGTCAAACTCGCGCCATGACCAAAAAGTTTGCGAAAGCCCCTGCGACGAAGCCTGCTGCTAAGACACTCGCTGCGAAGGCTGCGCCTGCTGCCAAAGCTGAGAGCAACAAGGTTGCCAAGACTCAGCTCGTGGAGATGGTTGCGGATAAGACTGGCCTGACGAGGAAGCAGAGTGATGAAGCGGTCAGTGCCGCGCTGGAGGTCATCCTGGAGGCCATCAAGGGTGGCCAGAGCGTGGGCCTGCCCGGTCTGGGCACCCTGAGCGTGAAGGCGACCGCTGCCCGCACGGGCGTGAAGCCCGGCACCAGCGAGAAGATCCAGATTCCCGCCGGCAAGAAGGTGGCTTTCAAGGTCGCTACTACCCTCAAGAGCAATCTATAACTGAATCGCTGGGTGCCCCCTGCTGAGAGTGGCGGGGGGCCATTTTTCTGGACCAAAGAACGCTGGCCTGGGGTGGTTGTGCGTTGATCCTTTGGACAGTTCGACTGCATCATCAAAGTGGACTGCCTTTCTAGACGGTCCACTTTCAGTATTTTCACGCTTGCTGCTAGCTCTTGGGGCTCAGCTACTTGCTAGTCGTGGCGGGGTCGCTTTACATTCTGCTAGCGGTGATACCTACGGAATCCCGGTATGTATCCCACTTCCATCATGCGTTCAACAATGATATTCACAATTTGATCAATATTCTCGTCGCGTTGATTCGTGATCTTTTCAAGGAACTCACTCATCAGGTGCGCGATTCGCAGATCAACTTCTGTTTTTTCAATAATTTTTGAAATCAGTGCTGTCGCTTGTAATGTTTCGATATCATTCATTTTATTAAGATCATTTATAATTCTTGCGGCGCTTTGTGAAGAGAAAGATGACTGCGTCGCGATATTGTTGAGATGGTTCAATTTCCAATTGAGATCAATTCGGGGATTGCCAAAAATTGCCGCGAATTGATCTTCTATATTTTTATCTCCTGCGTAAGATTTTTGGAATCTGTGGTGCTGGTAAAGTAGTTCCCACCAAGATTTTAGTCGCTCTGCGTACAATTTAACTTCACCTTCTGTATTTTTAAGGCTACGACTCAAAAAATCTACTGTTTCTGCTATCGATTTAGTATTGCCATATTCCAAGAAGTTTTCAAGAATTCTGTCTCTTTCGCCTGGGTTTATGTCTCCCCGAATGTAAAACATGGCTATATGCTGAGCGTATAGATGTTGTGTTTCTTTGCCGGTATCCCACACGGCTTCTGCTGGAGCAGGCAGGTCAATGCATGCGTAAGCCGCGTAAAGAGAGCGTATTTCTGTAAAGAACTGACTAAAATAGCGATTCCATTTCAGATGTGTTGTCCACGCATGTCGTGAGACTTGTGGGTTACTACGAGCAAGCAGTATTTCTATCAAATGCATACCGATGGCTGGATCAGTGTATGTAATCCATGGGAGTGTTGGAACTACAGCCGCATATACAGCATTACTGTGTTCTTCGCCTGATGCAATGTGATTAATTAAAATCCGCTTTGCTTTAGCAAGCGATATCTCTGCGCGCGGCTCTTGTTGCTTAATGGAAAGATCATGCATCCACCCGATAAATCTTATGAGTGCGTGCATGGCTTTACCGCGTGTAACATTTAGGGAAGTTGTGTATACGTCTGTATCGGTCCTTCTGTCGCGTGAATTTTCTGCAAGCGGATGAGGATCGAGTAAAGCTTCTTCTAACGCCGAAAGAATTTCATCGGCATGGCCAAATCTTCCTCGAATTACATCATCTTTTAGGAGGTGATCGCCAAAAAGATCAGCCAGATTGCCTACGCACCAAGACCAGTTCTGATCGTCAACGGGGCTATTCTGTGATTGCTGATTTGCAAAATGGAATAGATCAACGAGATTGAGAACGGGTAGTTGGGGAGTATTTTGCAACGCGCGCACGGCATATATAATTGTTGACAAGTATACTGCCGGGATAGTTTTTAATGCTTGTATATCGCTGAAATAGGATTCATAGCGTTGTTGTACATCGTGACGAAGCACATCTCGTAGGCCGGAGACGCGATCATGAAGATGGTCAAAGTGCTCATCACCCGTCCTTGGTGGATCACCTTTGAGAATTTCCAGAACATCATGCACATTTAACGCGGCAATGGCCTGAGGCGTAAGAGTGCTACTGCTGCCTTCTTTCGTGAAAAATTCCGGGCTGTGACGTTCTTGTTGACCATATTGCTCTGCCAAAGTAATCCATTGAACTTTTAAGTTTTCAGGAATATGAGGCTGCAGACGTTGGAGTTTTCGCCAGAGACTACGTTCTTTGAATCTAGTGATGTTCTGGGGCTCGTGTTCTTGATAGTAGGCAAGAATGAGAGGTGACTCCTCCATTTGCGCCCACTTCCAGACGGTTTGCTGATCTGACTCCGGCAGGCGGGAAAAATGGGCATGAGCGGCATCGCGATACTCCGCCAAATTATTAAATGCGTATTGATCTAGGAGGCTTGATCGTATCCAGGAGAGAGCTGGTTGCGAGATCTGGGCGAGTAGGATTAACCTGATTCGCGTGAAGAGATCATATGGGTAACGTCGTAATTGCATCCAAATATCATCAAGCGGTTTATTGGTTTTAACTGATTGTGATATATAATCGAGGATAAGATTTATAAACATTTCGGAGGGCGAATCATCGTTATCATATTGGCGGTGAAGTAGATGGTGTCTATTTGTGTTAAATCTTGATGCCGTTATTTCTTGTAGACTGGTGAATTGTGCCAATATTTCAATGAGAAGTGGAATGAACCAACTCCGTGTTTGAAGAACTTCGCGATGTTTTTCCAAGAGGTGTTGGACGCGCCAGCTATCAATATTGGATTCATATTTTAGATAGTCATCATTATTGGTTCGGGCGGGCATTAATAAGATTCGAAGTATAAACCAGTCTAAACCCTCAAATTCCTGGTCATTTAATGTTTTATCGAATAATGCTTCAATTGAATAGCCGTAATTAGAAAGAGACCCTTCAAGGGCCCATTCTTCTATCATGGCTACGTGGGCTCGGAGGAAGTCGGCTGGCATCGAGGTCAGAAGGTTTAAGAATCCCTGTCGTGCTTGTGGGGCGGTAATTTTCTGATATTTCAGAATTTCGCTCACCTGGTCTACAGCATCAGGTAGCAGTCGCTGAAGATAGGATAGGCGATAGGGATGTGAATTGATCGAATCTTGAGAAAAAAACTCATTTTTGATAAGTGGGATGAGCCAATCAGGGCGAGATAAGGTATCAAATAAAAAGGCATCTACAAATGTGTTTTGGGTTAATGCAATGATTTCTAAGAAATCCTTAGGAGGTGGCTTGTTAATTAATTCTTCAATATATACTATGGATTTATAAACACTTATTGTCATGGTGTCACCGGCCTCTGCTCATGAATGCCCTGATGTATACTTGCCGCTTCTTTCGCCCATTGCTCTAATAGATCACTCAGGCCTCTGTAATGCGAGCCTCTTTGAAACCAGACTGGTATAATACCCAGCCTTTGTAATTCTTCTTCTTTTTGATCTATATAGTCGAAATCCAAGATACGGCGACCCTGTTGATCATCATTCTCTATCTCTAGTGGAATGAGCGCAAATCGATCTTTAGAGGGTGGAGATGTGCCGTTTGAAACCAACTGGCGTTCCTGCGCAGTGTATTTTTGCAATACATCTGTCACGTGTTTATCCCCGAAGGATACACCTATAAATACTGTTGGATATTGACCAATGGCCGTCTTAATGAAATCTGGAATTACGTCAGTATGTTTATAATATTGGTCATACTCGTCTTGGGACAAAATTATATTTAAATCGCTTTCTGGAGGCTCGTTTTCACGAATCGCGCCATGGATATGATATATATATTTGTTATCGTCGGCCAGCAACGCCACATGAAGTTGGTTTGTTACAATTGCACTGAATTGACGATATTGAAATCTCTGAAGGAGCGCGTCATCGTAATTCGTTGTGATGATGCTCCGTAAATTGAAGCGTTCAAGCGGGGCCAGAACCCTTTCATGTGTCGGCTGCCATGAAGCAAAGTGACGCCGCACCACGCGTTTGTAGACAGCAGGATCCTTATCCTTAACAATTTGTGCTTTTTCTGGGTCAGAAAGAAGAAGTTGCTCTGCGCTCAGTGTGATACCGGCTTCTTCCAGCAGTTCTCTTAAAAGATTCTTCCAAACTGGAAACAAATTCGCGCCAACACCGGCACCAACGAAAAGGAGAGGCTGACCTTCGAAGAGTAGATCCTTTAAACATTGCTTCCGTTCAAGGTACTGAGGGATGAATTGATCCAGGGTCGTGGACACCTAGCCAGAATACAGGTCAAATATCATCGGAGAGGTAGGAAGCCAGGCACGCAGAGGGGGCTCCTGACTGTGGTGGTGGTGAGGGTGCACTGCATCTTTAGCGAGGTCATTGTGGCTGTTGACTCGTGCTGCTGTCCGCGAGGGCCTGTGCGTGCCGGAGGGCTTCTCGGTAGTCCTTGTCGCGGGTGTAGCCGAGGGTCTGGGGCGTGCCGGGGTGGTCGCGCAACGCAGCGCGGCGGATCTGGCCTGGGGGAATGAAGGGGAGGTCGTGGTCGCGGGTGACCTGTCGGAGGCGGAGGCGGAGGGCGTCCTGGGTGTCGTAGGGGAACATGCGGAGGTCCTCGGTGCGGCCGTGCGTGTCCGGGTAGAGGGGGTCGTAGCCGGCGCGTTGATGGAGGCGGGTCAGGGCGGCTTCGGTCTGGGGGGTGAGGGGGGTGATGAGGTCACCGCGCAGGAGGGTGCCCTCGTCTGGGGTGAAGGCGCTCCATTTGAGGCGGAGGAGGATGCTGCTGGGGAGGGCGTGGTGCCAGAGGAGGAGGATGGCGGCGTGGAGGGCGGGGTCTTTGTGGGCGACTTTCAGGAGGCGGTCGAGGTCGTCTCTGGTGGGAAGGGGGTCGTCGGCGCGTTCGGCGGTGGCGTTCTGGAAGTCGATGAGGGGGTCGCCGGTGAGGAGGGCGAGGCGGCGCAGGGCTTTGTAGAGGGCGCGGAGGGTGCTGATGCGGGCGTTGCGGGTGTTGGGTTTGGCGCTTGAGCCGTCGAGGTTGGTGGCGAGGATGGTGTGGAGCCAGGGGTGGAAGTCGGGTGGGGGGCGGAGGAGGCTGAGGTGGTCGCGGTGGGCAGCGTGGAGGATGGGTTTGAGGTTGCTGATGTGTTGGGCGGGGGTGCCCTGGAGGAGTTGGTGGTGGTGGAGGGTGGTGATGAGGGTGTCGGGGTCGGCGTCTCTGAGGGCTTGGGTGACCTGCTGGGCGAGCTGGTCGTGGGGGTGGGTCATGCGAATGAGTGTATCTGGCGGCATATAGCTAAAGGGTGTGATAAAGCGTCTCTGCTCTTCTTCGTCACCCCTACGTCCACCATCGCAGGGGTGCCACTAACACTTGTTCAGTCTTGGTTGTGTGGGAAGCCGGGGCCGTTTCACACGCGAGTGAGACTGGATGCTCCGACTCGTGATGCTGCAGCACTCGCCTATGCACGGCAGACTTACCGATCAGCAACAGTGAAGCACCGTAGACGTGGCTGGTACGACGTCACCATCCCCGAATTCGAGTGGGATGGAACACCCTGCACCCTCGTGAACCACTTCCGCGTGGCACGGCCACCCAGTCAGGAAGGTCGAGGCCTGCATGAAACCGCGGCCCGGCAGGCCCTCATGGCGTTGCATCCAGCCAGCTGGGTCATTCCGGAGATCAGCATCCTGTCCGCTGAGGGCTTCTCCGGCCGGACAGATCTCTGTGTGATGCCAGATGAAGGCCACAGCATTGGGTACGAGATCAAAACGGAGAAGGACAGTCTGAGCCGACTGGCACACCAGGTCCGCATGTACGACCACTGCTTTGCGGAGCGAGTTCTCGCTACGACGCCGCGCCACCTGGGAGGGGTGTGCCAGTTACTCCCTGAGACCTGGGGGCTCATCGTGCTGGAGCCAGTCAGTCATGAAGTAGTTAAGCTTGAGCGTCGGCCTCGGCCACAGGACAAGGACCTCGCTGCTGGGCACCTGATCCTGGAAACACTCCGCGTCGAGGAACTCAGCGCACTGCTCCACAACCTAGGGGTGACCCGCACCCACACGATGAACAACGATCAATGCCACGCCCTACTCAACACCCACTATGACGTGGCGACCCTCCGCGAACTGGCCTTCCAGACCCTGGCGGCACGTAAAGGCGGACGCGTCCACGCAACACGGGCAGGGACGTCATGACAAATACTTGGAGCAGGGTGGGAAGAGGAAGGCTCTCGTATGTGCCGCCGTATACGCAAACCAACTCCACACCCCCGAACAAATAAGCGCGTCAACACAGCCACGCTTCCCGGTGACACACCCGTTGAAAACCACCATCCACCCGGAGACACACCTGTTGAAAAAAGCACGGCACCCGGTGACACACCCATTGAATCCAGCCGGCCACCCCAGTGACACACTGGTTGCTAAGCCCAATCAACCGAGTGACACACCCGTTGCACAGGCGGTGTCCCACCCGTTGCGTCCCCTGTGACACACCTGTCGCACCCAAAACACGCCCGGTGACACACCTGTCGCATTGATCACCCACCACGGTGACACACTCATTGCATCCACGGTGACACACCCATTGCAAACAGGCAGAAAACCGCGATCCAGTCGACATCCAATACCCGTCACTGATGATGTCATCATTTCAAATCTTTACTTCTTTTTTCCAGAAGTACCCATAGAATCATCATCACGACCTTGAAGATCCAGCCGCGCCACCACGACGACCTCAACCTCTCCCGCCTCAACCTCATCGTGGCGCTGGACCAAGTTGACATGCAGGAATGGAGCGTCACTTACGAGTCCCGCGGCCGCATCGTCCGCATCAGTTGCGAAGCAGGCGTCAAATACGCCGTCCCACACGGTCTCGACAGTGACGTCAGCGCGGCCCTGATCAACCTCTACATCGAAGAAGGCATGCCTGACGACGGCCGCATCACCGTCGCCGCCACTGCCCTGCTTCACCTGTGCGGCTGGCACAAGTCCGGCAAGTACATGGGCCTGCTGCGCGACTGCCTCGAACGCCTCCACCAGGCGAACTACACCGTCTCCGGTGGATGGCGCGACCACCCCAAACAACGCTGGACGCACGCGAAATTCCACTTCATCGAGTCACTGAACTTCACGACACTCGACGGCGTCGGCCTCTTCGACGAACGCTCCATGATCGTTCTCCGCCTCGCCGAAGACGTCACCGCCAGCATCCGCAGTGGATACCTCAAACCCCTCGACTCCGAGTTCATGACCTCCCTCTCCCGCCCACGCACCCGCGTGCTCTACCGGGTCCTCGACGCCGCCCGCTTCGACCCGGAAAACCCAGACCGGCAGGTCGATACCCTCACCTTCCCCGTCCTCGCCTGGGGCGACCAATGCAAGATCCCCAGCGAAGGTCAGGCCTGGCGGGTCATCCGCGCCCTGACCTCCCCACACCAAGAACTGATCAAACGCGGGTACCTCGCCGACGTCATCCTCTCCGGCCGCGGCAAAGACCAAACCGTCCGCTACGAATTCGCCCGGGACTTCACCAAGGTCGACCCGGCCCTCATGCGCAAATTCCGGGAGTATGGCGTCGCCGACGGCATGGTCCGCAAACTCGTCCGGGAACACGGCGAGAGTTTCCTGACAGAAACCATCACCCGCTTTGCCGCACTGGTCTCCTCCGGCGTCCTGGTCGTCCGGAAAACCAAAGCCGCGGCCCTGATGCACCTGATCGCCCATCCCGACGACTACCCCTACCCGAATAAGCCCGCCCCACCCCCCACGAAAGCTGCACCGACCATGCAGCCTCTACTCGCTGAACCCAGCCTTGAAGAGGACTTCGCGGATCTGACGCCCGAGCGGGCAGCAGACCGCCTGATCCGCCGACTGGACCTGCACTACCGGAAGTTGCTCCGCGCGCCGGACTACGACCAGATCCGACACCGCGTCCTCACAGGCGACATCATTCCAGCAGAACTCCTGCGAACTGCTGTATCGGCCGTCGCCGCTGGAAAACAGGAACAATTCGTGGCCAACTTGAGGCAAGCAACCGGCCACTGACAGGGATCACTCAGCATCGATGTCGAGAGGTGAATTCTCTTCCCCATGTTCCTGACCCAACTCCACAAAGTGTCTCCGCACGACCACGCTCAACTGGCCTGCAAACGACCCAGTTCCGCCGGCCGGATAAAGGGCGCGAGTGGCTCCGCCCCATCCAGCAGTTCCCCACTTGCCCGGTCGAACCGCAATTCCACGTCCCCCAGTGCCACGCGCAGAACCCGCCCGCTCAGCCGCACCTTCCGCGCCAGACGCACACGCAGCAGCGGCCCTTCGAACACGCACACCGGCACCCCCGTCCCGAACAACGCTGGAATGGCCAGCCGCGCCTGCCGCGCCGCCCGCTCGAACAACGCCAGGTGCACCTCGTGCACCGCCACGTACGGCGCCTCCACGCCCTGCAGCAGCGTCAGACCGTCTGCCGCCCACGTGCGCAGCAAGGTCCGGTCCTCTTCCGCCAATGCCGTCAGCCGTTCCCGCACGAGACCCACCGGCATGGGCGTGCCCCCACCGAACAGCGGCCACGCCCCCCGGGGATCCATCAGAGTCGCCATCGGCGGTCCCCCTTCCGGCAGCGCCGGCAACATCGACCGGCACCCCGAGCTGGGCGGCGGCACCGACAGGGCCAGAACAGGCGAGGGCGCCGGAGCAACACCCTCCGGCACCTCGGCCCAGACAGGCAGTTCAGGTGCGACCTCCTCCACTTCTCCAGCGGGTAGGACGCCCGGCATCACCAGCTGCTGCGCCGCCCACGCGTCCTTCCCGTACGCGAACCGCAACACCCGCTGCGCCCGCGTCACCGCCACGAACTGCACCGCCCGCTCCTCCGCCTCGTCCCCCTGACTCAGTGGCATCAGTTCCGGGTACAGGATCGTCACCCGCGGCCACTCCTTGCCCTTCGCCCGGTGTACTGACGCCAGCAGCACGTCCGCCTCCGCGTCCTCCCGGCACAGCTGCCCCAGGAGCGTCAACGCGTCCGCCTGCGTTCCCATCCCCGTGCGCCGCGAGACGACCCACGCCAGGTACCGCAGGCATCGGCCCACGTCGAGGAGTTCCGTCAACGCCCGCCGGGCTCCCTGGTCGCCCGTGCTTGCCCGCGCCTTCAGTGGAGCGGCCACTGGTTCCAGATACGCCCGGACGAGATCTGTGACGGCGTCGTTCCCGAAGTCCGGTGGGAGCGCCTCAGTCACGCCGTCCCGGAGACGCTGCGCGAGATCCCGCCCCGTCACCGCCACACTGAGGTTCCGGCTCATCAACTCCAGCGCGAGGCGGATCAGCGGCGCGTTCGTGCGGCACAGCACCACATCCCCCCGAGCGTACGTGGCCGTTTCCGCACTCGCATGCTCGACGATGCCCGGCTCTGCCCGAGGGGCCGGCCGGATGAAGCTCGAGTGCGCCCGCGCGTACCGCACCACCTCACGCGGACAGCGGAAGGACACGCTCAGCGGAAGTTCGAGGGCATCCACGCGCTCCTTGAGGCGGGACAGCGCCATGGGGTCAGCCCCCGCCCAGGTGTAGATCGACTGGTCGCTGTCCCCCACGAAGATCAGACGGCCAGGGGACGCTGCCGCGCCACGCAGGCCCAGCAGGTGCAGCACGTACCGCTGCCGTAGTGGCGTGAGGTCCTGCGCCTCGTCGACGAGTGCCAGGGACAGGCTCCCAGCCCCGTACCCGAACGTCACCGGCAGCCACAGCAGGTCCGTAAAGTCCGCCGCGCCCGCGTCCGACCAGAGATCCGCGCCCACCTGATGGAACACGGGGATCAAGTCCACCAGCTCGTCGGGCGCCGCGGGCCACTGCGCCCGGTCCGCCAGCCACTTCGCCTGCTCAGGCGTCGGGACGTGCAGGCCTTCCTCGCGCGCGATCGTCCACGCCCGCGCAGCCGGTGCATGGAGCTGCGTGTGGTCCGGGATCACCGTGGACGCGACCAGGCGGCCCTTCTCGTCGAGGATCTGCAAGGGGCTGTTCAGCTGCTGCTGCAGGAGGCGGAATCCATGCGCATGCAGCGTCAGGGCGCGCACCCGGGCCGGTAAGCGAGGCTGGAGGTCCGAGACGGCGTGCCGGTTGTACGCGAAGTACACGCCACGCTCCTCCAGGTGCCACGCCGCCTCCGTCAACGTCGTCGTCTTCCCCGCTCCGGCGGTCGCCCGCAGGAACAGGTGTCGTCTCGACGTCGTGACGGCCGTCATGAATGCGCGCTGTTCCGGGGTGAAGTGCAGGGGAATGGGCCTGGACATGCGGGAACCTCCTGCCTTCACCGTATGCGGCGTAGGGGTGATCACGCTACGGCGATCACCCTCACCGTTCACCGGCGCCTCGACGTCGCTGGACGCCATGCGAACATGCCCGCCAGATGGCGGGCAAGCCTGGACCTCCTGCACGTGCACCTGATCCTGAGCATGCACCCTGAACGCGAACGTCGCCCCCACCGGACCACCCTGCGCCAGGCCCAGCACCACCAGGGCCCGCATCACCCCCAGCGCCCCCGCCGAATCCATGTCCAGCGCCCGCGCAAACATCCCCAGCAGCCCACTGCGCCCAGAGAGCAGCCGCGCGGCCGCCTCCACCTCCAGCAGACCCGCTGCCGGCACCCACGCCACGGGCGCGATGTACCCCGCCCGACCCGAGCGCGTCTCCAGGCCCCCCGGCACCTCCACGGACAGCCACGCCGCCGTGAGTTCCGCCAGCACTTCTCCTGCCCGCGCTTCCCCGACGAGTCTGGTCAGGGCCACCTGGGACAGCCGTCCATCCTGGGAGAGCCGGTCGTACGCAAGTTGCGCGTCCGCGCTCAGGGTCGGCACTGCGAACCGGGCGTCCGGCGGCGTCAGTGGAGGGGTGAAGGGGATCGGGTCGGGGATTGAGGGGATCGGGCGGGCGCGTGGGGCAGTCTTGGGCATGATGGGGTCTCCTGAACGCCACGGCTGAGCGCGTGGGGTTGCAGCGCGGCCTGGCCCCACCGCATCGGTGGGGCCACCCCTGAAGCGAAGGCATGCGGGAGGGGAAGAGGCACGGTCCTCTCCCCCACTCGCGGGTCAGTCGGCGGCGTTCTCCTGCGCGGGCCCCACCGCGTGCCGCTGCCGCTGCCCGCCCGGCAGGCTGAATTCCGGCATGGCCTTCCCGCCACCCCGAAACATGATCAGCGTCCGGTACTTGAACTCCCCGTTGGATTCCTCCACGAGGTGTTCCGGGTCGGTCTCCCGGGCCCCGCGGCTGTACTTCAGGGCCTGAGGTAATTTCATCTTCCTGGAGTCCACGGCTTCGAGCTCCCTGAGCTTGTAGAAGCTGCCGTCGTGAATCACGCCCCGGTCTCCATCCGGGCTCGTCCACGGGGTCGCGCCGATCAGCGACCAGTCGAACGTGTCGTGCTGCGCGTACGGCAACTGAAGGCCGCCGCACGGGATCTCCCCCTCGGGGCGGTACCCTCGCCGTCCGTACTCGCGTTGCAGGGCGCGCAGGTCCTGCGGGGTATTCGCGTACACGGTGATGCGGGTGCCGATGGCGTCGACCAGCACGAGGCTGCTGCGGTGCGGAATCTCGTTCATGGGGTGCTCCTGGAATGAGGACGAAACGGGCGTGATCGGCGTGCGACACGCGTGAACCCCTCTGCCCTGGCCTGCCCCACGGGCAGGCCACCCCTGACCACCGGGCCGAGCGTGACCACATGTGTGTGCACTCGTCACCCCTACGCACGGGACGCTCTGGTCATGTCCCTGCCCCCACACCCCCACGGTGGCGCGCCCGTTCCCGGCGTGTTCGCCCTCCTGCGCACCCACGACGCCCCCGGCGGCCCCGTCCACACCCCACTGCACGTCCTGCACTGCCCGGAAGAGAACGCCCTGCGGGTCGCGCATCTCCTGAACACGCAGGCCGGCCAGGTCCGGTACCACGTCCAGCCCCTGACGGCCCTGAATGAGCAGGATCTCGTCGAGGAGACCCTGCACGTCACCACCGTCCGCTTCACCCTGGCCACCGGCGGCGTCCGGTACAGCGTCAGTCAGACCCGCCACCTCAGTGTCCAGGCCTTCCACCCGCCCCTGGACACGCCCACCGCGCAGGGCGGCGGTTTCGCCCCGCACCTGACGGTGACCACTCGTGACCCCCAGTCGGGACTCCACCTCGCCCGTCAAGTGCAGGGC
Organism: Deinococcus sp. LM3; assembly: GCF_002017875.1. NCBI lineage: Bacteria > Thermotogati > Deinococcota > Deinococci > Deinococcales > Deinococcaceae > Deinococcus > Deinococcus sp. LM3. The sequence continues at coordinate 118,328 of NZ_MUFV01000004.1, forward strand.
GTCCGCTTGTGCGGCGTTCACCCGGCCCTCGCAGCGTGGGTGCGCCACTGGACGGCGTGCGCCGTCACCGGGCGCATGGGGGCGTGGCCGCACGCCCAGTTCCCGGGCGTGCACGTCGTCTGGGCGCACCCCACCGGTATGTTTTTCGTCGTGAACGCGGACGGGCTCAGTGTGCCCGCCGCCTTCCTGCAGGAGCGCGCGGGTGAACTCGTCGGACCGGGCGTGGTCTTGCCCCTGGCGGCCCTGTTTGTGCAGAGTAGACCTATGACTCGTACTGGTGTGGCCTCGTGACGGCCGATCAGGAGACCTTCCTGATTGCCGCTGCGCTTCTCGTGAGTGTCCTGCTGGCCGTCCTGTTCCCCCTCCCGCTCCTGCACTGGGCGGTCCTGCTGGCCTGTGGGTTCGTCGTGGCGCTGGCCCTGCTGAACGTGTGGACGCTTGGTTTTGTTCGGCCCGGCGAGCGGGTCACAGCGGCCCTCGGACGCATGCCTGTGTACCTCACTGGCGGTGTGGCTGCCGCAGGCCTCGTCACGCTGCTCCTCTGATCTCGACTTCAGTCCACGGGGTGCCAGGGGTTCACCTGGCCAAGCGCGGTCTTCCGGTGAATGCGCGCGTCGATGTCTGACAGCTGCCGCAGCGTCTGGGCGTGCTCTGGCCAGATCTCGTCCAGGATGATCAGGAGTGCGCCCTCGGGAAGCGCGCGGCGCAGCGCCGTGAGCCAGTGATCGCTCGTGTGCATGGCCCGCCGCAGGCTCGGCGCGAGCGCCCGCAGGCGGCGCAATTGACGCAGCGCAGCGGGATAGGTCTCTGGGCAGTGGGACTTCATCGCGCGGCGGAACTGCTCACCGCGTACGGCGGCTGCCGCCTCCAGGGCCCCGAGTCGCTCTCGCAGGTCCTCATTCAGCCGGACTTGATGATCAGGGCGGCGGTCGCGCAGGACGCCAGTCCGGATCAGGTCACCCTCCAGCCCGGCGTCCATGAACAGAGGCAGGCGGGCACGCTGGCGGTCATTCCAGCGCTTGGCGTTGCGTTCGCTGGCCTGCTGGGGGGTGCGGGGCGTTCTCGGCATCCGTGAGACGTGGCCCCGGGGCGGGGCCAGGGCTTCACGCCACCTGGGCGTCCACGTGCTCGGGCGTCAGGGCGGTCCGCACATCCTGCGCCAGTTGCGCCGCTGGCAGCACCCAGCTCGCCCAGCGGTTGCGGTACTCGTGCGCCCAGCGGTCCTGCCCCGCGAGCGGTTCTAGGCGCCACATGACCGCCACGCCACTTGGACTGGCCTGCCGAGGGGCCCACAACCCACAGGCGGACACTTCGATGAACACGCCCGTGTCCGCACCGTCCGGCGCAAGGTGAGCGGTCATCTCACCACTCACGGCGACCCCACCCGGATTCCAGTGCACCTTTCCTGGCCAGCCCAGGTGCCGCTGCACGGCCTTCAGGTACCGCCGGGCATCCAGTTCGAACGCGCGCTTGCCTTCCGCGTTGTACCCGACGTATCCCTGGGCGTCCGGGTACTCGCCGAGCAGTCGTTCACCGCTCAGCGCGGTCTTCACTCGGGCCTGCCACTCTTCGCAGCGGGCCCGCCACGTCCCGTCGACGTGCAGACCGGCGGGCGTGAGGTGCCGCGTGAATGTCCGGCTCGCGCGGGCAGCCGCGGGATTGCGGTCCTCTCCCTCCAGGGTCAACGCGGCATTCTCCCCACTCGGGAGGGGATGGTCGAGCAGGTGCACCGTGCCGATCAGGGCCGTCGTGAGTCCCGCCCGGCGGCACGCGGCATAGAGCGTGCGGCCCTCGCGTTCGAGGGCAACGATCTCGCTCCCGGTCGCCTGAGAGAGAGCCTGCGGCAGCCGTTCAGGGCACGCCGGGTCGAGAGTGATCAGCAGCTTTGCCATGACGGCTGCGTGGCCCCCGGAGTGGGGGCCAGGGTTGGTCAGGCGCGGAGCGCGCGGCGGGACTGCATCCAGTCGTGCGCGGCGCTCGCCACCCCGCAACTCGGGCACGTCCACGTCTCGTCCGGCGCCTCGAGGAGCGTGCATTCCACATGCTTCGCGCTGCACCCCGGGCAGGCCACGTGGTACGCACCCACGCTATCCAGCAGTCCGGGCAGTTCCACGCCCAGCACCTCTGCCAGAGCCTCCGGGGCGTACTGGAGAGCCAGCGCGAGACGTTCGAGCGTGGTGGAATCCTGAATGAGCGCACTCAGCTGCACGGTCGTCGAGCGGGGCTGAGATGCTGCTGTCGGGGGCTGGGTGACCTGCTGGTTGTCGTTGGCTTCGATCATGCGTGTCGCGTGGCCCCCGGGAGGGGGCCAGGACTGCAGGGTGCGTCAGCGAGGGGCGGGCGGCAGGATCAACGCCGGGAGTTCCTTCCCCACCGTCTCCGGGAAGGTCGACGGCAGGACCGGGGCCGCCACCGTGGCGTCAGGCGCCGTGAGCGTGATCAGGCCCACCCGGGCGTCCGTGCTGTACTCCACCCACACTGGCGGCTTCTGACCGTGCTGCACCCGCACCCGGTTCAGCCCTTCGGGTGTGAGCGTCCACGTGCTCAGTGTGAGTGGCCCCGCCCCCCGCACCCCATCAAGGGCCTCCAGGGTCGGCAGGAAGCGGGGATCCTTCGACGCGGCGCGCAGGGACGCCGCCACCTGCCGCGCCCGGACCGGGTGGGCGTGCACGTGATCGGCGAGCTGCGCGGCCGTCACCTCGTTCGTCGCGCGGCCGCGCCGGTGCTCCACGAGGCCGATCTCGATGGCGAACATGCGCAGGGTGGTGGGAGACAGGACCTTCAGGGCCTGCCGCAAATTGGTCTTGGTGGTGTGTTTCATAGAGGCGTGGGGGCCAGCAGCAGTTCCCGGGCCAGTGGGGTCTCCCAGAGGGTCAGGACCTCCTGGGCAGCCCGGGCGTCGCCCGTCCGGTTCCACCGGCGCAGCGCCGTCAGGAACGGCGTCAGGCGGGCGTCGTTCAGGGCATCCAGGGCGTCCAGGTGGAAGCAGGTCACCGCTGCTGGGGCCGCATGGTACAGCAGCCGCGCGTCCGACTCGGTGTCCGTCCCGAGGAGGAACCCGGTCGGCTCACCGTCCAGGTACGCGAAGACGCTCAGCCGGCCGATCACCATGGGTTCGCTTTCGAACGTGATCAGGTCCGGCCTGGGGCGCAGGCCGCCCGTCACAGGGGGACCTGCTCGAAGGTGAGGAGGTGCTCGGTGGGCAGGCGGTGCCGGAGGCCCAGTAGCGTCCCGTACCGGACGTCCCGGTACGCGCGTTCCAGTGCGCTGTGCCGGTGCACCCCCCGGAAGATCAGGCGGCCGTCCTCCAGTACCAGGAGCGTGCCCTCGTGCATCAGGTACGCCGGGGCCTCGGGGTGCTCCTGCACGCGACTCGCCAGGGACAGGGCTTCCACCTCGCCGGGCTCCACGCGTTTCAGATGGTCGCCGCAGTACCTGTCTGCGGCGCGGGCACGGGGCGCGTCCTCTGGCAGGATCGGCACGAGACCCTGCTGCTGCGCCGCGACGAGCAGGGCGCACACAGCCATGCAGCGCGTCGCGTCGTGGGCCGTAGGTGGGGTGCCCTGGGGCGTGAGCAGCAGACTCGCCAGGGCGGTCACGCGCGGCTCCCAGCGGAAGGGACGTTGGAGCGGGTGGGGTGCATGGAACCTCCGTACAGGGTGCGGCAGAGGGCGAGCGGGATCAGAACGGACAGGATCGCGGTGAGCATGCGGCTCACGTGGCCCCCGGGCAGGGGGCCAGGACTGGTTACGGGTGCCGGGGGCCCCGGCGGACCTTCACGGCGATGACTGCGGCCGTGAGGGTGCCGAGTGTGGCGAGCAGGCCGACGTACGCGAGGAACAGGGTGAGCAAATTCATGGGCACTCCAGGAGTCAGGCGAGGTCAAGGGCGAGTTCACGCCTCAGAGCGGCCGCGTCCCGCAGGAGGCTCGCGAGCTCCAGGCACAGGTCCGCCCGGCGGTCCAGACGCGTGAGGTCCGGCAGGGGGAGCCCGGACGCCTCGAGGCTCTCCGCGCGCAGCTCGCCCAGCTGCTGGACCGTGCGCTCGTCCGCGAGGGCCTGCTGGTCAAGTTGCTCGGCACTCAGGGGCTGCGGGGCGAGTGGGGTGGGCAGGGCGGCCCGTTCGGCCCGGGCGGCATGGAGGGTGTCCTCGTCGAGAACGTCCAGCAGGGAGATCAGGGCGACCAGATCACCCTCGCAGTGCGCGGCCAGGCGGTGCAGGACCGTCACGCGACCCGCTCCGGTGTGGCGGCCGCGACGGCCGTGATGGCGTCGGCGAGCAGTTGACGGTCGGCGGGCGTGACGTGCAGGGTGACGTCCCCACCGTGCACGCTCAGGGTCAGGCAGGCGGGGTGCAGGGTGACGCTCGCGGGGTCCAGGGGATCGCTGTGGTCCTTGAAGGTACCAACCGCGCCGTCGACCAGGCGGGCGGCGCACGTGGCAGCCCAGGTGGGATGGAAGCCGCCACTGCCCTGCGGCGCCTCGATCACGATGGCTTCCCCGTCGACGTCCTGCCGGTGGGCCACGTGGACGGTCAGGCCGGACGCGAGGGTAAGCGTGACCGTGTGAGTGGCCGCGGCCTGTGGGGCGGCGGGCTGAACGTTGCTGCCGGTCATGCGCGGACCTGGGTGAGGACGAGGCTCTGGGCGCGGGGTTTCTTCACGGCGAGGTTGGCGAGCGTATCCGCGTCCAGATCCCCGGCCGTGGCGAGACGATCGGCTTTCTTCCGGTCGATGGTGGCCACCTCCAGGGTCGCTGCATCCCCGAAGCATTCCCGGAAGCGGTCCAGGGGGTACTCGATGGTGGTCGAGGTGCGCAGTTCCGCCCGGTACAGGTCGGTCTGCACGGTCTCGCCGTCCAGCAGAGCGGCTTTGAGTTCCGCGCCGAGCTGGTCGCGTTCAGCTTCCAAGCCGAGGATGGTGTCGCGGAGGGTGGCGTAGCGGTCGAGCAGGTCGGTCAGGTGGGGGTTGGTCATGGTGTCGGACTCCTTAGGGGGTGAGGGGACGTGGTGGGCAGGCCAGCGAGGTGAAGTCATGGGGTCATCAAGTGCAGTCGGCTGCCGCGCAGGGCGAGAGCGCAGCGGGCTGCACTGAGGGAAGCGAGCAGGTCGTCCGGCGCGTGCTCGGGGTGAGTCCAGAGGTGCGCGGCGTAGGGCGGCACGCCGCGCACCCGGACGCGGACGCCGGGTGGGGCGCGGCCCGCGAGGTCGATCAGGATGCGCAGGGCCGCCAGGGGCCCGTGGGCGACCGCGCGCAGTCCACCGCCGCGGGCGGACGTGCCGTCCGGGTGGTGGCGCAGGCGGACGATCACCCCAGGGGTCGCTGGGGGAAGTGGGGGGAGGTGGACCCGGCGGGCGCGGCGGTGCGTGCGCATGTGCCCGGCGGTGTGGTGCGCGGGGTGGTGGGCGGCGTTCTCGCCCCTGGGAATCCACTGCACGTGCAGGGCGACGCCCCGTTCCGCGGCGAGCTGAAGGAGCTCCTGCGCGGGTTCGGTCAGGGGCGACTTGGACCGCGCGAGTCCCGTCAGGACGTGCGCGGTGGCCAGGCAATCGACATACAGGTGCAGGAGGCCGGGATCGGCGTGCTGGACCGCGAGGCGTGCGGCCTGCAGTTCCGCCTGCTGGGTGGTGTGCGCCCGCGCGGTGGTCGTGATGGTCACGCCGTTCACGACGGCCGCCAGGGCGTATACATCCTGAACGGCGAGGCTGGCGTCGGTGTACGCGATCTGGTGTGGCATAGGGTGCACGGTGCCGGACGTGGGGGTGACTGTCACGCGGCCTGCTCCGGCTGGACGGGGGCGGGCTCGGCGAGCCACGTGGCGGGGACGCGGAGCGTGTAGACCGCGAGGCGGAACTGCGCGCGGAACTCGTCACGTGGGAGGAAGCGGCTGCGGCCGTCCCGGCAGAGGATGTCCACGCCGGCCGTGGCGTGCGACAGGCGGTACTCGCAGATGGGCCAGCCGTCCTGGTCGTGCACGCTGACCCGCACGGGCCCACGCGTGAGACCGGCGAGGATTTCGTCGGGGGTGACGGCCGTGAGGACCTCGGGTTCTTTCGCGGCGTAGGCGCGCAGGGCCGTGACGGTGGCCTGGACGCGGCAGGGGTCGCCGGTGAGTTTCAGGGCGCGGCCCGCGGCGAGCAGACGCGCGAGGCGTTTCAGGCGCAGCTGCAGGGCGGGGCGGGCAAGAGCCACCTTGCGGAGGTCCGCGAGGGCCTGCTGAGGGGTGGGAGCGGGCTTGTGGGCGCCGGGGACGCTGATCGTCAGAGGAGTGAGCATGCGCCCGTCCTGGCCCACACCCCCGGTGTGGGCCAGATCTGCGTGTCCAGCCGATATCGTGGTCGGGTGCCACGCCCCCGCGAGTCGCAGCTGTACAGGTCATTCCGACACGTGCGGGAGGACGTCACGTACGTCGTGGAACTCCATCACGACGCGGAGGACCGCCGAACGGCTCACCTGGTGCCGGTGGACGAGGTGGGCGCGTGGGCGGAGGACGTCGTGTTCACGAGTCGACCGGTTCCGGGGCGTGAGCTTCGGGGGGTATCACCGCTGGATCGCGACCTGTTCGTGATCCGGTTGTTCGATGAGCCGGTCAGCCTGGGTGCGCACGGGGAGTGGTTCACCGACCAGGAACTCACTGACGGACCGTGGGTCACCCCCAGGACGCCGCGACTCCCGCCGAAGTGAAGGTCAGTTCAGCAGGCTGACCGCGAGGATGTGTTTGCACAGCTGCACGCCATCCGGGCAGTCGCAGATGAAGGCCTCGCCCTGGCGGGTGACGGTGCGTGCTTGACTCCCGCCGGTGACCGTCCAGCCGTGTGTCGTGGGGGTGACCGTCAAGAGGTGGGCGCGGGCGAGCCGGGCCGGGTCCGCGAGGACCGTCCGGGCGCGGGGCGCGGGGGTGGGTTCGCTCAGGATGAGCGGGCCGTACGCCTGGGCAGCCTGGGTCAGCCGTTCTGCGGTGCGGAGCGTGAATCCGGCAGCGGTGAGCTGCGCGGGGGGCGTGCGGGCGAGCGTGGGGAGATCCGGGACGCCGGCGGCGCTGAGTGCGCGGGCGGTGACCTGCCCGACCCCGCTGAGCAGCGCGAGGGTCGCGGCGCGGGGTGGAAGCTGCGCGGCGAGGCTCACGCGGGTGAGGTTCACGCTGATGCTGGGGGACAGGGCGTGCCAGGCGCTCACGATGCGGAGGGTTTCCTCGCGCAGGGCCGTCAGGGTTGGCTCGTGCAGGCCACTCAGCTCCGCGGCCCCGTCGTCCCCGTGGTGGGTGGTGGCGTGCAGGAGGGCCGCGCCGATCACCGCGTCCGGCGGGGCGGTGCCCGCGTCCAGCGTGCGGGACGGAACGCTCATCAGGGCGTCGACGAGGGTGGCGCGCGACTCGTCCCCGAGGCTGGGCAGGCGGACATGCGCGGCGGCGGCCAGCAGCACGTCCAGCACCGTCGGGTCCTGTGGGAGGGCGCGAACGGCCGCGACGACGGGCACAGGGAGCAGCGCCTGACTGGCCACGCGGCCCAGTGGCGTGACGCTGAGCACGCCCCCATGGTCGGCGAGGGCACCCTGCTGGAGGAGCGTCGCCACGGCGCGGGGGGCGTTCAGGGTGCCGGTGTGCGCCGCGAAGGTCTGCTGGGCCATGCGGGTCGCCTGTGCGCGGGTGCGGGCGTACCCGCCATCCACGCAGCCGAGCAGGAAACCCAGCAGGTGCTCGCCACGGGCCAGGGGACTGCTGAGCGGTTCGAAGCGGCCGCGTTCGTACTGGCCGGGCTGCTCCGCGCGGGTGCCGAGCACCGTGACGTGGGCGCGCGTGGCGCCGGGCCGTCCGGCGCGTCCGGCGCGCTGCCACGCGGCGTTCACGGTCAGTTCCTGCCGACCGTCGGGGCCGAACGTGGTGAGGTCGTACAGAACGACGTGCTCGGCGGGAAGGTTCACGCCGACTTCCAGGGTGGGCGTGGCGATCAGGACGCGGGTGTGGCCCGCCCGGAAGTTCGCCTCGACCTTGGCCCGGGTGTCGGGGGTGAGACCCGCATGGTGCGCGGCGCTGGCGTGCCCGGCCGTCTGGAGCTGCGCGGTGAGATCAGCGGCCCGCTGGCGGCCGTGCACGAACACCAGCGTGGACTCCCCGGGCGTGAGCACCCGCTGGAGGGCGGCGGGTTTGTCGGCGACTGCGCGGACGGTCTTGGCGGTCCAGGTGAGTGGCATCGGTCGGATGCCACCTCCAATGTGGAGGGCGCCCAGCCAGTCGGCGAGCACGCGGGGGTTCCCGCAGGTGGCCGTCAGGGCCAGGACGCGCAGGAGGGGGAGCGTGGCCCGCAGGCGCGTGAGGGCGGCGTCCAGGGCGGCGCCGCGTGCGGGGTCACTGATGGTGTGGATCTCGTCGGTGATCAGGAGGCCCACCCGCGCGAGCCAGGGGTGGTGGCGGCGCCAGCGGCGCGTCACGAGGTCCAGGCGTTCGGGCGTCATGATCAGGACCTGCGCGGCGCGGTACGGGGGGCTGGGCTGGTCGCGGGTGAACGCCTGCACGCGGCCGGGGAGGTCGGCCCAGGTGTGGGCGATCTCGTGCGCGAGGGCCTTGGTAGGCACAGTGACGATGACGCGTTCGCCGTGAGCGAGGGCGTGTCGGGCGGCCTCGCGGGCGAGATGGGTCTTGCCGCTGCCGGTGGGGCTCGTGATCAGGGCGCTGACGGGGAGCGTGGTCACGCCGCACGCCAGGGCGAGATCCGGGCCGGAGAGGCGCGGCGCGGTGCCGGTCACGCGCTCCTCCCGGGCGTGAGGGGTCGCCAGGCGGGGTGCAGGGCGAGGGGTACGTCCGCATGCAGCGCGGTCAGGAGATTCGTGACGGCGAGCCGCAGGCGTTCGTGCGGGGCGGCGTCCGGGATGACCTCGCCCGTCCAGGCGCGGCCATTGGCGGCCATGCGCTGGGGGCTGCTGGAGTCCACGGTGTTCGCGCCGGCCGTGAGGGCCACGTGGATGGAGTCGGGGTGCCCGAGGCCGAACACGTGCAGGGGCAGACCGGCGGGGAGCTGGGCACGGACGGTGCGGATTTCGTGCTGGAGGCGGTCCCGGTCAGCGCTGTGCGGGGCGAGGCCGCCGAGGGCGATGCCGTCCGGTCTCGCGGCAAGGATCCTGGTGAGGTCCTGGCCGGGCTGGACGCTGGCGTACAGGGTGCCGGGGCGGATCTGAGACAGGGCCCACAGGGCATTGCGTTCCCCGAGGTGCAGGCGGCGCGCGCGTTCGTCGCTGCTGGCGGTGCTGGGCACGGGGAAGTCGAGGGTGAAGCACACGGCAGCCCGCGCGGACCGCTGCAGGTCGTACACGTCCAGTGGGGTGAGGGGGGCCGCGCCGGGCACGTGCAGCGCTGCGAACGGTCCGGTGTCCACGACAGTTGCGTGGGCGTCCAGGGCCTGGTACCCGCCGCTGTCGATCATCAGGGGCAGGGCGGGCAGGGGTGCGCCGGGCGCGGCGCGGAGTTCGGCGGCGCTGATGAGCGCGGCGGGCGCGTAGCGCTCCACATACGGCGTGAGCAGGGCGTCGAGCGGAAAGCGGTGGGTCAGGACGGGAATGAAGCCGTGAAGAGTCATCAAGCGCAGGCTGGCCGGGGGGCAATCCCCCCGGCCAGCCCTGGTCAGTCCTGGGGTGTGGGCCGCTCCGGCTTCCAGCCTTCGCCGATGTGCCAGACCTCCGTTACCCGGGACCACCAGGGGGCGCTGGCCCGGTAGGTGGCCAGGGCGCGGGTCGGTGTCAGCGTGGACGCGAATTTCACGCTGCGGTACTGATCGGGTCCGTCGCCCGCCTCGCGGTAGACGATGGCCGTCTGGGCTCGCCGGTCAAAGGCCCGCGCCTCGCGACGCGCGTCGTCGATCTGGAGCAGGCGCTCGATGGCGGTCTCCTCGTCGAACGGCACGGTGAGTTCGGGCCTGCCGTTCCGAGCGGGGTAGGTGTGCGTGCCGAGCGTGGCGACCCACGCGCGGAAGGCGGTCCCGCCTTCACGCGTATCGAAGTGTGCGCAGTTGGGGCCGCCGGTGCCGCCGTTCTCGACGCTGCCGATCCGCTTGCCGTCCTTGTACAGCGTGCCAGTGAAGGCGACGCCGTCGCGGGTGGGGAGGTACTTCACGCCTTTGATGTCGTATCCATTGGGGTTGAACATGGGTTCTCCTGTGGGGGTTGAGTGGCGTCGGGGGGACGTCAGAACGTCAGCGTCCAGGTCCCATCGGGGTTGTGGGCGTACAGCTGCTCGCCGGTGAGCTGGGACGCGTGGCCCATCACGTCAGCGGTGAGCTGCTCGTCCCGGATGATTTCGGCCTGCTCCCGGTCGAAGTTGTGCCCGGCGAGGCGACGCATCAGCCGCCGCCCGACGCGTTCCGTGGGCAGCAGGGCGCGGATGGCGAGCCCGGAGCGTTCGTGCGTGAGGGCCCACCCGGCGTGATCGAGCATGCGGTGCAGCGCGGCGCCGGGCAGGTCAGCGAGGCGGACGCAGGGCACGGTCTGGGTCTGATCGCCCTGCACGGCGCGGACTTCCCCAGGGATGAACCGGGATGGACGTTGTGTGGTCTGGGCCATGCGTGCCCGTGGCCCCCGGGCGTGCCGGGGGCCATCACTTCTGGGCGGGGCGGGCAGCGCTACTTCCGGGTGGGACCGGGCGTCCGAGTGCCGCCCAGGCGTGGCTGGGCCGGTTGGATCGTCGTGGGGTCAGGGTGGGCGGCCAGCAGGTCCGCGATGGCCTGCGGGGCAGTGGCCGCGAGGACGGGGCGGTTCAGCGCTCGGCCCTGTGGGGTGGTCCACCAGGCCGCGAACACGAAGGTGAAGTCCGTGTTCTGCACGCGCAGTTCCACGGTGAGGTGATGGCCGGGCGTCAGGGGGACGTCGAGGCCTGGGGCGGGCGGCAGCAGGACGGGCTGTTGGGCCGCCAGGTGCGTCAGGGCGGCCTCGATGGTAGGCCCGTGGCCGGTCACCGAGGTGTCCTTCCCGGTCTGGAGCCGGGCGCAGCACGCGTCGTTGTCGGCGAGGAGGACGAGGCGCGAGGGGAAGTGTGGTTCGGTGACCGGCGGTGTGTCCATGGCCCGCAGGGTGACGTGCCTGGGGGTGACGGCGATCAGGTCAGGATCTGCCCGAGGGTCTGCCCCGCGTTCACGAGCACCTCGGCCGGGAACGTGCCCTGCGCCTGCGCCGTGTCCAGCAGTTCCTCGTAGCTCTTCCCCCAGTTCATGTACCGGTCCGTGCGGCTCGGCCCGGTGAACTCCGACTGGAAGAACACCTCCTCCCAGTCGGCTTGCGTGTCCGGGGTGCAGGCCTGCGGGTACGCGGTGGACCCCCGGCACACCTGGCCGCTGGGGAAGATGTTCCAGAACGGCGCGTGGCACACGGGCGTGTCCAGGGTGGGGCGCGTGTTCTCCCGGAGGGCGTACACGCTCAGGCTGCCCGGCCCGGCAATGAACACCAGCGGTGGGTGGGGCACGAGCTGCCCGGAGAAGCGGGCCACGCTGCCGGCCTGGGCGTACTTGGGGTTAAACAGGAGGGCTCGTTCCCCGACGGGGATCCACCAGGCGCACGCGGTGGGTGAGGTGGCCAGCGTGTTCTCCCGGGTGGGCGTGAGGGCCCGGCCGCCCAGAGTCACCAGGAGGTCACGGGCGTCCTCGTGGGTCAGCGCCTGCGCGGCGCCCAGCACGGCCCGGCCACCGCTGTCGTGCCGGATGCGGTGCTTGCGGGTGTACGCGCTGTTCAGGCCGTCCTGGCCGCCGGGCGCGTACAGGACCAGGGCGAGGACCGGTTCGTGCAGGGCGGGGGCAGCGCGCTGGGTGCGCGCGGTGGAGATGGTGATGGTGGCGCTCATGCGTGCGGGGTGGCCCCCAGCTGGGGGCCAGCGCTTCACGGGGTGGAGACTGCGGCGGGCGACCAGGGGTACAGGTGCTTGTGAATCACGCGCACCCGCCTGCTCGCCCTGAAGTCGGCGAGCACGTCGGTGATGTTGCCCGGGTGGGCGTGCGGGAAGGCCTGCTGCACGTCCACGGCGGTGACTCCTGGATTGGTGTGCACGTAGTCCTCGATCAGGGCGCCAAGCGTGCCCTGTTCGAGTGCGGGGGCGTCCGGCGCGTTCGGTGCCTGGTGCCGCTGGACGCGGAGGGTGCGCAGCGTCTCGTGATCCAGGTCATCCAGCAAGTCGATGAGGGCCCGGCGGGCCTGCCACGCCGGTTCAGCGGGGAAGTGAGTGCGGGCCATGTGGTCCAGAAGGCTGAGTTCGCTCATACGCGTCCGTGGCCCCCGGGCAGGGGGCCAGGGCTGCGTCACGAGGTGGCGCCGCGGGTGAGGGCGTCCCACATGGCGCGCGTGCGGGCCTGCACGTCCGCGACCGCGCGCAGGTACCTCAGCGCGGCCTCGTGTGAAGCCCAGTCGTGGACTTCGAGCATGGCCAGGGATTCGACGGGGCTCTCCGTGTGCGGCATGCCGAGCAGGTCGGTCACGTCCCGGTGGAATTCCAGCACGGGGTCCCGCTCCGGGGCGTCCTGGCAGATCACTACGTCGATCACCCCCGGGTGCAGGCCGTCCTCGGCCCAGGCGCGCGTGGTGCGCCACTCGAAGGGCAGCGTGGCGAGGTGTGCGAGCAGGTCCGCGGCCTCCGTCAGGCCTGGGACCACCCGGTGGGCGTGCAGTCGGGCCTGGAGGGAGCGGGCCACGTCGTCTGGCGCAGTCCACGTGTCCATGGGGTACGTGCGGCCCAGGTCGTAGGGCGTGGGTGCGCCCTGGCGCTGCAGCCAGCGGCACAGGTCCCGCGCGCGGGGTTCGCGGGTGCGTTCCTCGTGCTCGGCCTCACTGAGGGCTTCGAGGTGGTCATCCCACCACATCTCCCCGAACCGCAGGGCCTCCTCGCCCTGGACGGCGTCCTGACCGGTGAAGACGGGCTGGTACGGGGCGAGGGCTGCGCGCAGGGCGAACATCAGGGCGCCGAACAGGTATCGGTCCCGGGCGCGCAGATCCGCACGCAGGGCCCGCAGGTCCAGCACCCGGCCGGACTGGGGCAGGACCTCCATGCCGACGGTGGCGGTGTTGTGCTGCGAGTACCCGCACAGGAGGGTGACATCGAGGCGCACGTCCGGCGGGCTGAGCTCTACCCGCCAGGTCTCCACGTACGAGTTCAAGATGTACGACTCCGGTGTCTCACCCGGACGGGGGGCGCGGCGGGGGATGAGGCCCGCCTGCGTGAGGTGGAGGGCGAGGGTGCACGCGGCGTCCATGACGCCCTCCTCCACGGGGCGGATGACGTACCCGGTGGGGAGGCGGTGCGCGCGGGGCACGTTCAGGGGTGCCATGCGGGGGGTGGTCAGGGCAACAGGGGCGGTGGGGGCAAGCGCGGGTCGGATGGCGTCCGCTCTTGCGTCCGTGTGAGTTTGACCAGGGCGCGGGTGAGCGCCTCGGGGGCGCGCGTACGCTGGGCGAGCGTGCGGAGCGGGGGTTGTCGGGTGCGGTGCGAGTTGAGCCATGTGGTGAACTCCTCCTCGGAGATGGTCGGGATGGGCGTCATGCGGCGGGACGGCGGGGACGGCGTTCCCGGCGGGCTTTGAGTAGGGGCTTGGGGCGGCGGGCACGCGGCACGTCGGGCTGTCCCTCGGGCACGGGGAGCGCCACGACGCGCAGCGGCTCAGCGAGGTTGATGAACGCCCCGCACGTGGGGGTCTTCGCGTTCAGGAGGAGTTCCCCGAGGAGCTGCGCCGCCTGGAGGGCGACGGCCGGATTGATGAACAGGTGCTGACGGGTCAGGGCCTCCGCGGCCGAGCAGCTGGGGCGGTCATCATCCACGCCCGTGTGCATGGTGGGGTCGCGGTCCAGGACGTGCGGGAGGCGCGCCGGACTCTGACGGACCTGCCCGAGGATGACCTGCCCGGTGGCCGCGTCGTTCCCGCAGTCCAGCCAGTACTGCGGGGGCTGGGCGCGGAAGGTGGCGTGGATGGCCCGGCGGCTCTGGGCGCTGTCCACGCAGCTGATCACGACGTGCACGCTCTTGACGTCCCCGTCCTGGAGGGTACGGGGGTACGCGTCCCAGCACAGGCCCGCGTACAGGTTGCAGCGCTCGACGAGGACCACGGCCTTGTGGCGGCCGATGTCGGCGGGGGCGAAGTTCTGCCGGGTGAGGTTGGTTTCGCTGACCACGTCCGGATCGAAGGCCGTGACGTGCAGGCCGGCACCGCCGAGGGCGCGGATGGCCTGGTCGAGGCGGACGAGGTGGGTGAGCATGAGGCTGCCGGTGCCGCCGACGCCCACGAGGATGAGGCGGACGGGGTCCTTGGGGTCGAAGGTCAGGGTGTGCATGATGCCCGCGTGGCCCCCGTCAGGGGGCCAGGACTCTCGGGTGTCAGCTCAGGGCCTGGGCGAGGGTCAGTCCAGCGGGAATGAGGACCTGTTCGGGGAACGTCCCGGCGGCGAGGGCCGCGTCGAGGAGTTCCTCGTAGCTCTTGCCCCAGTTCATGTACCGGTCAGTGCGGCTGGGGCCGGTAAACACGGACTGGAAGAACGCGGTCTCCCAATCGTCCTGCGCGGCAGGGGTGCACGAGTCGGGGTAGCGGGTGGTGCCGCGGCACAGCTGCCCGCCGGGGAACATGTTCCAGTACGGGGCGTGCATCAGGGGCGTGTCGTCCGTGGGGAGCCCGTCCCCGGTGACGGCGTACACCTTGAGCGTACCGGGCGTGGCGACGAAGACCAGACCTGGGTGAGGGACCGGAATGCCGGACAGGCGCGCGACGCTCCTCGACTGGGCGTACTTTGCGTCGAAGAGCATGGGGCGTAGGCCGGGCGGCCGCCACCAGGCGACGCACTGGAGGCCGACCGCGAGGGTCGTGGGGCGGGTGCGCTGCAGGCCCTGACTAGCGAGGAGGCGCGTGAGGTCGTTGACGTCGGCCCGGGTGAGCGCCTGGGCGGGTCCGAGCGTGCACGCCCTCTCGTCCTGCCGCACGGCGTGCTTGCGCAGGAGGACCTGGCTGCCGTGCTGAGTGGCGCGCTCGTAGATCAGCAGAGCGAGGGTGGGCAGGAGGGGCTGGGGCATGAGCTCGGCGGGGCTGGGCGGGTACGTGACCTGGAAGGGCATGCGCGTGTCCTGGCCCACCGCTAGGGTGGGCCAGAACTCCCCGCTTCAGGACGAGGCGTCGAGCGTGGGCAGGGGTTCAGATGAAGAGTCATCCGCGATGTACAGGTGCAGGACATTCAGGGTGATCATCTCACTGCGACGAAGAATGAAGTGATCGCCCCTGATGTCGTAGTAGCGACTGTCAACCCCTGTGACCGGATCTGGATCGCCTGCTGGACTTTCGGCGCTCAGGGGTCGACGGAATGCCCGGCTCAGGACGATGTAGTCCAGATCGCCCGCCGGCGTGAGAAACCAGTCCTTCACGAGGCCTCGGACGAGCACCGGCTGATCTTTGATCTTCAGATCGACTACGGTCGTGATGTACACGTCCGGGAGCAGGTCGGGGCCGCCATTGGGGTTCGGCTGACGGTTGGCGTCTCTGGAGAGCAGGTCGTGCCAGTCGTTGATCAGCGGGAGCCGTCGGGCGAGGGTGCCGCGCCGCATGCTGTCATGCAGCCCCAGGCCGAGCAGGTAGGCGGCTGCACTGGTCCCGAAGAAGTACCCGATGTACACCCAGGGGCGCCCGCCGAGATCCTGAAGGATCGTCGTGAGCAACACGCTGTCCTTTCCGAATTGACCGAGGAGAAGGGGCAGGAGGACATCGAGTTTTGGGGCCACGCCCCAGTTGAATGTTGCCCAGCCGAAGAACAGGTGGATCAGCGCACTGAAGAAGGTGACGCTGCCCAGGTCAGCCGTCACGGTCTGGGCGGTGATGGGGCTGCGGCGGTAGGTGCCGCGCAACATGCCGTAGCGCAACAAAAACCCTGGTAGGAGTACCAGGGTGAGGAGCAGGACCGGGAAGGCGATGTTCATCTGCTGACGGTCGGGCGCGGTCTGTTGCGCTGCATGTTGCGGAGGCCGTCACGGGTGGCCACGACGACGCGCTTGCCGTTGACAACGGTCCGGACGAATCCCTCTTCGTTCGTCGCGGCGCGGTGCACGGCCGCCGTGCCTTCTCGGGTGGCCAGCAGGTCCTGCATGAGTTTGCTCAGTCGGTTGCGCATCGGTGGTCCTCCTTTGTCGCCCATGATGGCGTGAACGCACGTGCTGACACAAGTGCATGACATTCATTCTATGGGGCAGTCGCCCTCAGGATGAGCACGTGTTCTCCGCAGTCGTCAGGGCGTCGTGAATGCGGTTCAGGGCGTCGTCCACGCGCGGGGCGTGCGTGAGCAGGTCCGCGAGCCGCGCGCGGTCCGCGTCGCAGTCGTGCAGGATCAGGTGCAGGGCCGCGCCGGTCTCCCCGCCCTGCCAGTGCAGGTCCATCACCTCATCGAGCACGTCCACCATCGCGCTTGCCCCTTCCTTCAGAGGGCTGTATGCCCGACTGGGCAGGTGGTCGAGCAGACCGCTGCCGCGCTCCTCGACTGTCATGGTCGGCAGGGCGCCGTGCGCCTCGCGCAACTCCGGCAGGGCACTCAGGAGAGGCCGCAGGGCCGGGAAGTCCGGGATGAGGGGCCGCAGGCGCGCCACCGTCTCGTCGAGGCCCGGCACGTCCCGCAGGTACGGCCAGGGCATCTCGTCGCGCACCACCCAGGGGTGCGGGATGCCGCTGCGCCGCGCGAGGCGGATCACGTCCCGCTTCGTCAGGGCCTCCCAGTCCGGGTGCTCCTGGAGGAGGTCCTCGATGACGCGGTCCTCGTGGTGCCACTGCCCGGCCAGCTCATGCGCTTCACGCGGGCCGAACTGCGGGGTGAGGCGCGCGGAGTGCGTTTCGAGTGCGGCAAGGATCCCGGGGAGGACGTGTGGGTCACGCCGGGCGAGGGCCGCATGCAGGGAGGGCAGGTGCGTGAACCCGTTCGCGCTGGCTTCGACGGTGAGCGTGACCTGGTCCGTGCAGGCGTGCAGGGTCACCTCGGCGTCCTCCAGGGGTGTCAGCAGGTCGAGTTCTGCCTGAAGGGTCGGGGCGCTGCCCGGTTCATCCGGAAGGAGATCCCGAAACAGGGCGCGGAGCACGTCTGCTGGGTCCTGATGCAGAGCGAGCTGCACGCGGGCGTCCAGGCCACGCAGGTCTGCGTCGAGGATCAGGGGCGTCACGCCGTCCAGGCGGGGAACGGCCGGGATCAGGGCAGCAGGGGCGCGAGTGGGCTGCTGTGCGCGGGACTGGCGCCGCTCTGCCTCAGGGTGACGGTCAGGCGTTTCAGGTCGGGGGATTGCAGGTCGGCCGCTTTGGGCGCGGGAATGACGTGCGTTCCGGTAGGCAGCAGGGCGCGCAGGGTCGGGGTGAAGTCGGGGCATATGGGCTCCTCCATGCGCGCGCGGTGGCCCACCCGAAGGTGGGCCAGCCCTTCACGCGAGGTCTGCCAGGGTCTTCCCGGCGTCCAGCAGCGCGCTGTCCGGGAAGGCTCCCTGGGCCCTGGCCTCGTCGAGCAGTTCCTCGTAGCTCTTGCTCCAATTCATGTACCGGTCGGTGCGGCTGGGCCCGGTGAACACCGACTGGAAGAACGCCGTTTCCCACGCGTCCTGCGTGTCTGGCGTGCAGGCCTCCGGGTAGCGGGTGGTGCCACGGCACACCTGGGCGGAACTGAACATGTTCCAGTACGGCGCGTGGCACAGGGCCGTGGCCGGGGTGGGGCGCTGGTCGCCGCGTACGGCGTACACGGTCAGCGTGCCGGGCGAGGCGATGAACACCAGGCCGGGGTGCGGGACGGGCTGGCCGCTGAGGCGCGCGACGGAGCGGGCCGCGTCGTACTTCGCATCGAACAGCAGGGGCCGCGTGTGGGGCGGCGCCCACCAGCACACGCAGTGCACGCCGGTCGCCAGGGTCGTCGGCACCGTGAACGTCAACCCCGTCCCGGCGGTGAAGTCCACGAGGCGCTGGTGATCCTCGCTACTGAGGAGTTGGCCCGGCCCGAGCACGTAGCCCTGCGGGGTGTCGTGCACGGGATGCTTGAGGATCGCGGCGCGTTGGTGGCCGCCGTACAGCAGCAGGGCCATCTCCGGGGCGAGGGGGGTGGGGGTGCGCCGCTCCGGGGCTGGGGTGAGGAACACGTTGACCATGTCCTTCCGGTGGCCCACCCCGGGGTGGGCCACGCCTGTCAGGTCCGCTTTGGGGCGGGGAGGCTGCGGTTGGCAAGATCGAGCACGCCGACGCACTTCGCGGACAGCTCGGCGATCCTGGGCGCGTGCTGGAGGTACGCCGCGAGCCGGTCGTGTCCCTCGCCATTCCGGCCGACCTGCACGCACCACTGCGGGCTCACGTTCCCGCACTCCCAGTGGTTCTGAAGGAACTCGTTCACGGTGTCCAGGCTCAGGTCATCGTCCCCACCCGTGATGGTCAGGAACGTGTGCGGGATCGGGTCATGGAAGAGATCGCTCCACTCGTCGTCGGTGGGGTGGAGGAATGCGTCGTCCGCGGCGCGCAACTCTGGCAGGAGGGTCAGGAGTGGACCGAGGGCGGGCACGCGGGGCAGCACCTGCTCCAGGCGTGTCAGGGTGTCCTCCAGGCTCAGCAGATCCCGGAAGTAAGGCCAGGGCAGCGCGTCCTGCACCTGTTGCCCGTGTGGAATGCCCAGTCGCCGCGCGGCCCGAACGGCGTCCCGTTCCGTGAGGACCAGATCCGGCCGTTCGAAGCGCTCTGGCAGCGTGTACTCCGCCAGGGCGTCCGTGTTGAAGTGCTGCTGGCAGATGAGCGACGCTCCATGCGGGCCCACGATAGGCGTGACGCGACTTGACCCGACTTCCAGTGCAAAGAGAATGCCCGGCAGCAGGTGCCGGTCCACGGGCCACAGGGCGGCGTGCAGGCGGTGGAGGTCAATCGTGCACGACACGTCCGTCTCCCCCCGGAAGTGCAGGTGGCCACGTTCGTTCTGCACGCTGAGCGTCCAGCCGTCGGTGCGCAGGGCGGCCGTCAGGGCGCGCTGGAGGCGCTGGTCGAGCGTCCCGTCCGGGCCGGGGTCCGGGAGAACGGTGCCCAGCAGGGGCGTCACGAGCGGGATGGGGTCGTTGCGCAGACCTTCTTCGTACATCCGCTCGGCGGCGTCCATGTCCGCTTGAAGTACAAGGGGCCGCACGCCGGCCAGGGAGGGCACGGCGCGCGGCAGGACTGGACTCGGCTGGTCGGCTACGGCAGGAGGGGCACCTGGGCGGGTCTCGGCTCGGGCGCGCCCCGCGTGGTCTTCAGGGCGCGGCGCAGCGTGTCGAGCGCCCCGGACGGCCCCTGCCTTGGCACGTCCAGCACGAGCGGCGTGCGGGGCGGGCACGGGTCAGCCTTTCCGGCCATAGTTCTTGATGAACGTGATGGTGATCGTCCCAGCTTTCAGGTCCGTGACGGGGCTGCCGATCCCGGCGGTGGTGAGTTCCGGGTGCGTGGGGGCGTAGAACTGCTTGACCTGCTCGGGCGTCATCTTCGGGTTGGGGTCCGCGAGGGTGTGCCCGTCAAACTCGAACTTACGGGTGAGATCCTGGGGTTGACCGCTGGCTGTGGGATTCGTCATGCGCTTCGCGTGGCCCCCGGGAGGGGGCCAGCACTGTCACTCGGAGGCCATGTGGAACACGACGGGGAACCCGTCCTGCTGCGCGGCGTCCATCAGCGCATCCATCCAGTGCAGGATGCCGTCGAGCGACTCCGCCTGATCGAGGGCGAGGTCGGCGGCGGAGTCGCACTCGTGCGCGGCCAGGAGCGCCCTCGCGGAGCGGATGCTGGCGACCTCGTTCGCCAGGACCTTTTTCTGTTCGGCGAGGGCGGCCCAATCGGTACGGGTCAGGGCGGCGTGCAGGTGGGGCAGGCTCATGCAGACGACATGGCCCCCAGAGGGGGCCAGTGCTGTCAGAAGAGGCGTTGCTCTTCCTTGAGGGTCATCTCGATGACCTGGGGTTTCCCGGCCTTCACGCTGATCGTCTGATTCGCCGTGGCGTGATCCGCCGCCTGCGCGTTCACGACCCACGTGCCGGGCGCGAGTAGGATCTCGATGCCGTGATGCAGGGCGATGACCGTGTCGCCCTTGGTGACTTCGAGCGCGGCACTCTGCGGGGTGACGTTCACGGTGACGCGCGCGCCCTGCTGCTCGGTGAAGTCGTGCTCCTTGTTCGCGTGCGTGGCGACCGTCTTCTTCACCTCCCCGAACGCGGGGTGCGTGGCGACGATCTCCAGGGTGCCCTGCGGCACGTCGTTCTTCCCGACCACCAGGGGGACGTCCTTGCCGCCGAGGGTACCTTTCAGGGTGGTGCCCTCGGCAGCTTTCAGCGTCAGGACGCTCGTTTTCGCCTTGGCGGGGGTGGGGGCGGGCTTGTCGGCCGCCTTCTTGTTCGCGGCCTGCTGACGCTGCGCGGCCTGCTGGGCGACGCTGAAGGCATCCCGGCGCGCCCCGGCGTAGCCCTGCATGGCGGTCACGAGGTTCGCGTCCATCCAGTCGGGCGTCTCGGTCAGCATGAACGGCACAGGGGCCGCCTCGCCGGGGTGCGGTTTGGGGAAGATGCCGATGGTGACGTCTCCCCCGACCCGCAGCAGCTGGAAGGTGAGTTCACCGCCGTCGGCAAGCAGCCCGGCGAGCTGCGCGATCAGGCCGCTGTGGACCGGGGCGGCGAGCGTGGCGATGGGCGCGGGGGCGTCCTGCGCGTCGCGGCCAGGTTCGGGTTCGGCGGCGCCTTCCTCGGGGGTGGAGGCCTCGGGCGCGGGGGTCGCGTTGGGCTGCACCTCGGGGTCCGGGACGGGTTCCGCAGCGGGCGTGGGCTGCTGCGGCTCGGGCTCTGGGGTGGGCTCGGGCTGCGGGGCGCTCAGGACAGGCTGGGTGACCGGGGCGGGCTGGGACGCCTCCCACGGGTCCGCTTCAGGCGCGGCGAACAGGCCCTCGATGTCCGCGAGGAAGGCCAGGTAGTGCATGCGGCTGGCGTCCTTGTCCGGGTGCTGGCGGCTGACGAGGCGGAAGTCGTCCTCCAGGGCGGTGCCCTTGACGGATTCCCAGAGTTGGGCGGCGCGGGCCTTGTCGTCGGGGAGGATCGGGGCGTGCTGGGCGGTGGGGGCCAGAGCGGGTTGTGTATAGGTCATGACGGCGACCTGGCCCACCCGGCTCCCGGGTGGGCCACTGCTGTCAGGCGGGATCGAAGTCCACTCGCGTGAGCGGCCGTGAGATGCCGTCCACGGACACGATGAACTCCGCCGGGGTGCCGAATTCGGGTTGCGCGGCGTACATGTACTGCAGGTGACCGGATCGTCCGCGACACTCCGGGATGCGGCACTGCTGACCCACGGTCACGGTGTCGCCCGCGTTCAGGCCATCCAGGGTGGTGAGTCGCTGCATCAGCTGGACCTCGTGCGTGTGGGCATGACGGCGACCTGGCCCACCCGGCTGCCGGGTGGGCCATCACTGATCATCTGGGGGCAGCGGATCGAAGTGTGCCCGTTCGAGGGGCGTGAAGAAGCCCCGAATGTCCAGCACGAATTCCGCTGGGGCGCCGCACTCGGGCCGCGCGAGAAACATGAAATCGATGATGCCGATCTCCCCGTGGCATTCCGGGTGCGGGCACCGGTCGTTCACGCGCACCAGGTCGCCCGCGTTCAGGCCGTCCAGGGTGAAGGTCGTGGGGGGCTCACCGGGCGAGTCCTGGCCGGGCACTCAGTTCAGCCCCAGGATGGCCCAGTCACGGGCCTCGGCGAGCGCTTCACTCGTGAGGTCCCCCTCCAGCTGCGCGCGTGCCCCGCCACTCAGGTCACTGGAGATCCCGCCGATCGTGCGGCAGGCCAGGTCCTCCCCGGCGGCGTTCGTGACCCGGCAGGTGATCCGCTGGACGTGCCACGTGACGCCGCACAGGGCCCGGCGGCGCGCGGCGCGCATCACGTCCGTGCGGGCTTCCCGCAGGGCCTGTTCGGGGGTGAACCCCAGGAACGTGATCCGCACGCGGGCTTCGTCCGCTTCACTCCAGGCGGGCGTGAAGTGCAGGCCGTCCCGGATGGGCACGCTGGTGGGGGTGGGTTCCGGGGTGAGGGTCCCCAGGGTGTGGTCGGCGACAAAGTCCTGCTGTGGGTCGGGCGTGTAGGTCAGGGTGGTGCTCAGGGGCAGCTGGGGCTGGTGGAAGGAGATCGTGGTGGTGTGCATGATGCCCGCGTGGCCCCCTGCTGGGGGCCAGAGCTCCTGATCAGATGGCTGCGAGGAGGAGCTGATCCATCCGGGCGCGGACTCGGGGGTCGTGCTGCCGGAGGAGCGTGCGGGTCTGCTCCGCGCGGGTGTGGTCGGGCAGGACCAGCGTGACCATCCGTACGTCCCGCTCGGCGCGGTACTCGACGATCACGAGCGGGCAGCCGTCCACCGCGCCGGGCGTGAGCGTGTCGCCCTGGATGGCGTACACCTGCGCGGGGCGGGTGGGGAGCTGCTCGGTGACGGTCAGGCCGTACCGCAGGCGCAGCGGGGGGCGCTGGACAGTCCGGACAGCGGGTGCGGGGCGCGGGGTGGGCATGGTCTCCCCCACCGGGTCTGCTGCCGCGACGGCCGGAACAGGCTGGATCTCCGGCACCGGGGCGAGCTCGATGGGGACCGCAGGCTGAGCCGGTGTCTGGGGCGCGACTTCAGCGCTCAGGATGCGCTCCTGAAGTTCGGCGCGCAGGCGGGTGAGGCCTTCCGCGCCGTACGCGCCTTCCACGCGGGTGGGCTGCACGTGCCGGGCCCTGGCAAGGTCCACGTGCGCGATGACGTCCACGTTCCCGCCCACGTCCGTGACCCGGATGCCCGTGTCTGCGCCGCGCAGGTCCCGGACGGTCACGGGGTTGCCCTGGTGCTCGAACGTCAGCCCGGCGTGGATGGGCAGGCCCTCCACCCACAGGATCGGCTGCTGAAGGCGGGTGAGCGCGGCCATGGGGTTCGCCACGGCGCGCAGGGCCTGCACCTGACCGTGCAGGCCGCGCAGGGCGGTCACCAGGCGATTGATCCCGGCGACGTCCTGCGTGCTCGGGCCGTGCTCGCGGCTGCGGGCGGTCCGGTCGCGCTTCTCCAGCAGGCTGAGCGCTTCGAGGTACTCGCGGATGACCGTGAGGTCTGCCAGCAGGCTCGCGGCGTGACTCTCCGCCTGCCGGGCCTCCCGCTTGGCGCGGATGGCGTGGCGGGTGGCGTCCGGGTTGCGGCTGAGCATGACGGCCAGTTCCTCGCCGTCGAAGCCCACGTCGGTGTTCTCGCAGCTGGTGAGGGTGGGGTCGAACACCTGCTGCGCCCAGCCCTTCTTGCCCATCATGTTCTGGAAGCGGATGACGTCGAAGCTGCCCCGGGCGAAGTACACGTGGTTGCGGATCTCCTTCACCCAGGTGCCCTGGCGGCGGCCGCGTCCGATGCGCTGCACGAACGCCATGTGGTGGTGCGGGTAGTCCAGATGGTGGAGGTCGGTGGCACCCTGGTAATTGCCGCCCTGTTCGATCACGCTGCTGCCGATCACGCAGGTCAGGACGCCACGGCGGAACCGGCGTTCGACCGTCAGGCGTTCCCCGCCCTGGTGCGTGCTCGCGGTGATGATCTCGATTTCACCGGCGGGGTACCCGGCCGCGATGAGCTGGTCGCGCAGGGCCGTGTACGTCATGCCGCCTTCGCCGCCGGTGTACATGAACACGACATTCCGGCCCCCCTGGGCGCGCGCGGCCAGGCAGGCCTCGACACACGCCGCGAAACGGGCATTCGGGGCCTGGACGTTCATCAGCGGGGGGTGCAGGGTGAGCTTGCTCAGGCGGGAGAAGATCGAGAACAGGTGCTTCTCCCCGTCACTCTCAGCCTCGCTGATGGTGGCCTGCTCCGCGTCGTACTCGTCCTGCACGACCGGGTGCAGGTCGAACAGGTGCTCGACGGTGGTCAGGGGCGGCAGGGGCATGCCCACCCG
This sequence comes from Deinococcus sp. LM3, assembly GCF_002017875.1. NCBI lineage: Bacteria > Thermotogati > Deinococcota > Deinococci > Deinococcales > Deinococcaceae > Deinococcus > Deinococcus sp. LM3. Next base: position 142,219 of record NZ_MUFV01000004.1, read on the forward strand.
GTCGTGCATCTGGCAGGTGTCCTCCGTCTCCCGGATGACGTGCTGGCCGATGATGGCGCGCAACTCATCGAGGTTCCGGAAGCCTACGACGCACGAGCGGAACTCCACGTCACCTTCCGGGAGGGTGATCAGGCGGGGTTCGATCACGCAGAAGCGGGCGGTGAAGGCCTGCACGTTCGTGATGCCGTACGCGGGCAGCGCGTCGGTCACGAGGGAGAGCATGTTCCAGATCTCCAGCGGGCTGTTGGTGAACCACGTGGCGCTCAGGGCAACCGTGCACCCGCCACGCTCGCGGATGAAGCGGGCCTTATGGTTGCCGTCCAGCGCGCGGTTACTCTCCCCTCCTCCACCCAGGAATTTGGGGCTGGAGTCGCCGTACACGGCGGGCGCGGCGTACGTGTTCTTCAGGGCGTGCGCCTCATCCCACAGGACCGCGTCGATGCCGAGCGCTTCGAAGGGCACGTCGGTGCTCGTGGCGACCTTCACGCGCCCCAGGTGCCGCTGCGTGAACTTCTCGCCGGCCGCGAGCGCGCGGTGCCCACCCATCTTCCGGTGCCGCTCGTCGAACGTGGTTGTGGTGGCCAGTGCGCTCATCAGCGTCTCGTCGCTCTGTACGTACTTCTTGCGGGTCTCTTCGAGCATGGGGATCATCTCGAAGGCCTCGTACGTCATGATCACGAGGTCCGGGGGGCTGGTGAGCAGCGCGGCGATCTTCGCGCGGCGGCGGTCTCCGGTGTCCGTCAGGACCCTGGGTTCGCCGTCCTCGTCCAGCGCGACGCTGCCGTCCGGCGCACGGACGGGTTCCCCGCCGATCACGCTGATCCGCAACCCCGGGAGGGCCGTGGCGGCGTTCATGACCCAGTCCCCCAGGCGGGAGAGCGGCACGACCACCGCGGGCAGGCGGGCGCGGCCAGACTGGAGAAGCAGTTCAGCCAGCATCAGCGCGGTCAACGTCTTCCCAAGCCCAACTGAAAAGTCCAGGATGACGCCGTCCATACGCGCGGCGGCGCGGACGTGTCCGGCCTGGAAGGGATGCGCGAGCGGCCCCTGGTACCGGGGGAGCGTCAGGGGGCGCAGGTCGGGCGTGGCGGTCAGCAGGCCGTACCGGTGCTCGTTCAGGGTGAGTTCCACCGTGCCCACGTGCTCACTGCCGAGCAGCCACGTGCGGAAGTGCGCGGCGAGCTGCCGTTCGAACTGCACCGCGCGGGCCTGATGCGCGTGGCGTTCGGCCGTGATCTGCTCGGGCGTCTTCACGTCCTGGTTCACGACCGGTTCGACCGGCGTGCGGAAGTTCAGGTACGCCTCCAGTTCCCGCACGCGCCCAGGACTGATGGCCTGCCGCTCCTTCAGGGCGAGCTCGTCGTCCAGGGCGTTGCGCAGGCGCAGGGTGACACCGTGTTCACCGCGCGTCGCCTGGATGAGGTTCACTGGCGCACCGTCGGCGTCCCACGAGTTGCGCTTGACGGCCACGCAGGTCCCGAGGTTGGCGTTCACCCAGTCGGCCAGGACGTGCTCGGGGATCAGGGGGTCCCGCGCCTCGAGCGTCATGTCTGTGATGTCCACCCAGAGGGCGCGTTCCCGGCAGGTCTGCGCCTGCTGCAGGAGGGCCTGGCGCTCGGTGCCGGTGTGATCGGCGGCCAGGGTCTCGGCGAGGCGGGCCTTCTCGTGGGCGCGGCCCCGGTAGTACGTGCTGGCCGCCTCCCAGGTGTGCCCGGTGAAGGCGTACTGGGCGAGCAGGTGCGCGGCGGCGTCCCCATCCGTGACCTGAGCGTACCGGGCGAGGCTCGTGATGGTGAGCAGGCCGTACGCTTCGAGCTGCTGGGCGACCTCGCCGATCGTGCCGGGCGTGATGGGGGGCTCCCGGTCGGTGAGTTCGGTCAGGAGGGCCGGGACGTCCCCGTTCGCTTCGACGAGCGCGTGCAGGGCGGGCGCTGATTTCGCGGCGCGGCGCAGCAGGGTCAGGTCGTACGCGCCGTGCGTGCTCAGGTGGGTGTCGTGCAGGCGTAGGGCGGTGTCGCGCGCGGCGTGCTGCTGGCCACTGCGGGCCGCCGTGATGGCCTGGGCGACGGTTAGGGCGCTGAGTACGGCGGGGTTGCTCAGGTGCGAGCCGTACTGCCAGCGGCCGCCCTGGAAGCGGTACGTGCCGCACGCACTGGTCTCTCCGTCCGTGATGGGGTGCGCCTGGGGGCGGGCCTGCCGGGCACGGGCTTCGACGTCTGTGCCGAGCAGGGTCTGGATGGCCGCGAGCGCACCGGGCAGCGTGAGGATGTCGTTCACGCGCGCACTGGCCTGCTTGGTGAGGGTCTCCAGGTCCACGCGCAGCCCACCGGGGTACACGGGGTCGCCGAAGCGACCGTCCGCAATCTTGGCCTGGTGGCGGGGCGTGCCGAGGGGTTCCCCGGCGTACTGGAGCTTCCACTCGGTCCCGCTGCGGTAGAAGACGCCTTCCCCGTTCACGATCTGGCGGAGGTACCCGCTGTGCGTCAGGCGCTGCTCGCGCAGCTGGGCCTGCTCCTCATGCGTGAGGGCGTTCAGTGCTTCGGCCACGCCGGCATCGTGGCGGCGCAGCACCAGCAGGACGGTAGTGACGCCCGCCCCAGCCGCCCGGAAGGCCCCCTCGGGCACGGCGGACAGCATCAGGGGGTGCGCGAGGTCGATCAGCGCCTCGCGGTGCGGGCGGTCGCTGTCCACGCGGAACATGCTCTCGGGCACGACAACGGTCATCAGGCCGCCGGGGGTGACGCGGCGCAGGCCTTCGAGGACGAAGTACCAGTGCGCCTGCCGGAGGTCGGGGCGGTGCAATCTCGCCTGGGCGCCGCGTGTGCCGAAGGGCGGGTTGCCGATCACGAGATCGAACGGGGCGTCCTCGCTCTGCGTGGTGTACGTCTCAAAGGAGGCGTTCCAGACGGTCACGTGAGGGTGCAGAGCCTGCGCGACAGCGGCGCTGGTCTCGTCGAGTTCCACGCCGACCACGTCACTGAACTTGGGGGCGCGCGCGAGGAAGGCGCCGCCACCGCAGCTGAATTCGAGGATGCGGCGGGTGCTGCCGAGCGCCTGGCTGAGGTCGTACGCGACCTGCACGAGTTCGCCGGGGGTGTAGAAGGCGCTGGTGCTGGCGCTGTGCTCGCCGAGGCCACCTTCACCACTCCAGGCGCGCAGAGCGGCGTGATCGGCCGGGGTGACGCCGCGGGCGAGGATGTCGCGGACGGCCTGGTTGGCCTTCAGGCGAGCGTCCGTGCTGACGATGGGCAGAGCCTCTACGCCGTAGGGTTCGGCGCTGGAGGCGGGAGCGTACGTCGGCGCGGAGCGCATCCGGAATGCGTCGAGGGCTGGATCCACTGTGATCACAGCGGGGGCGGCCTGAGTGGGGTGTGCGGCGCCCTTGCTCTTGACCTTGCCCTGGCTGGCCTTGCGGGCAGGCTGGGCTGCGGGCGTGACGGCATCAAACAGACTGATCAGTGACATGTGCCCGACTGGGCCCGTGACCTGGTCACGGGCCATAGCTTCCTTACAACAGGGTTGACGCGCATCAACCCCGGGTATGGAGCTGGGTTGACGCGCATCAACCCCGGGGTATGAAGCTGGGTTGACGCGCATCAACCCCGGGGTACGAAGCTGGGTTGACGCGCATCAACCCCGGGGTACGAAGCTGGGTTGACGCGCATCAACCCCGGGGTACGAAGCTGGGTTGACGCGCATCAACCCCGGGGTACGAAGCTGGGTTGACGCGCATCAACCCTGGGATGCAAGAGCGAACCGGAAAAGGCTAATAGCTTGAGAGGAGGCGATATCGCCTCCTCTTGTTCATCTCGGCAAGGCCTGGCTCAGGATGGCGCGAACGCCTCCTCAAGCTGGCGAAGCAGGTCGTGCACGTGAGCCTGCTGCGCGGTGGTGAGCGCATTGAGTCGGGCGGGTTTCAGATGCCGGGTGACACGGAGAGCAGCGTCATAGACCTCAGGGCGTTCTTGTGCACCCTTGAGGACTTCGTTCACACGGTCCTTCGCGGTTCGGGTGCTCCAGGCACCATCGACGGCCTGCTGAAGGAGGGTGGACCGCTCCGGGCGTTCTCCTAGCCGCACAAGTTCCAGCGCGACAGTGGGCGCCACCGTCCGGCCGTACACCGCACGAATCTCTGCCGGGCGCAACCGCAGCACGCGGGCGTACTTGGTGTTGAAGGTAGAGAGACTGGCACTGGTAAGGACTTTAAGTTTATCCTGCAGGTCGTGGGGATCCTCGCCCGTCTTCAGGACGCGGCTCATCAAGCCAGGGAGGGCATCCATTTCGACATTCAGTTGGGCGGCGAGCGTCCGGAACACACCGCGCACCACCTCGAACTGATCGAGTTCCTCACGCTGCGTGTTCTCCAACGTGGACAGCGCGTCAAGCTGATCATCCCGGAAGCTGTAGACGCTCGCAAGGACGACGGTGTCACCGAGTAGACGGCGGCTGTGGTACCGCCGCCACCCAGCGACCAGTTGGTAGCGGTAGGGACCAGTGCGGTCAGGGTGGGGGCGCAGCAGGACTGGTTGTAGTTGGCCGTATTCCTGGATGGCCGCCATCAGGCCTGCGAGATCCGCCTCGCCGTATGGGTCATTCCCAAGGCTGCCTCGAGGGTTCCAGTCGCCCGTGATGTCGATCTCGCTGAGCGAGATCTCGTGCACGCCTGAGGCGTAAGCTGCCTTCACCACCTGATTCAGTTCGTCGTTTGACGCCTGCGCACGGATCTGCTGGTCGTGCAGGGAGAGACCACCTGGCCGGCCACGCCGACCACTCATGGGGCCACCAGCTGAGCCTGGCGGGCGGCAGCATGCACGACCGCGTCCGTGACGGCATTGATCTCCTGCACGGCCGGACTCTTGGGTCGGTACACCGCGACGGGCTGCATCGCGTTGGGCGCATCCTTGTAGATGCCGGGGCGGAAGGCGATGGGCGGCGCGGTGGGGCCGAGATCGGCATACACCTGCGTCAGGGCGTCGTATACCTCGGCGTCGTGGAGAAGATTTTTGTTGTAGCCAGTGACGACGAACAGACCGAAGTTCAGGCCCGGGTTGATGGCACGGGCCTGCCGAATGACCCGGCTGACGTTGTCGATGTTGTCCAGGCCCTTTGAGCCGGTGACAGGCATGATCATCAGATCGCTTGCGGCAATGCAGGCCAGGACGAGAGCGTTGTCCGCGGGGGGTGTGTCAATCAGGACGTAGTCGTAGCGGTGACTGAGGGCTTGAATGGCGCGGCGCAGTCGGCCCTGTTCTTCGGGGAGCTGTCCACTCAGGTAGAGTTCGGCGCCTTTGAGGTGGCGGTTCGAGGGGATGACGTCCATGTCGAAGGCTGGGATCGGTTGAGGGAGGGTGTCGGCGGTCTCGTCGAGCACCTGGCGGATGGTGGCCTGGACGCTCAGGGCTGTAGGGACCGAGCCGTCTTCAGGGGTTTGGAAGAGGCCGAGCCACCGCGTGAGGCTGGCCTGGGGGTCTGCGTCAATGAGGAGAACCCGGTGACCGCGAGTGGCGAGTGCGTAGCCCAGGTCGCGGGTGAGGCTGGTCTTGCCGCTGCCGCCAGCTTGGTTGTAGGTGGCGAGGACAGTCATGGTGGGGCGCATGGGGGTCTCCTTGGGTACGGTCGTGAGGGGAACGATGCGGGCTACGTCGGTGGCGTAGTGCCTCAGGGTGAACTCCTGCCCACGCTGCACCGCGCTCAGGACGGCGGGCAGTTGCTGGCGGAGTTGAGAGGTGAGCACCACGCCCTCCGGTCGCTGATCTGGGGTCCGCTTCTTTCGGGGCACGAGAGTAAGGTACAAATGTTGAACACTTTTTACAAGGTGCCCCGTGCATGCCTCAGAACAGCCGCTCAGTGCCGGGCTTCATCTCGCCCCACCGCGGGGCGGGGCGACGCCGCTCCCGCCAGTGCGCCACGCGCGCCGGGTCCAGCGTCATGGCCCGCAGGTCCGCCGCGCCCAGCAGCTTCTCATCCGCCGCGCCCCGCAGCCACGACCCGATCTCCCGCGCGCCCCGCTCCACGCCTCGGAAGCCCACGTACGTGCCGTCCACGCTGTCGCAATGGCAGAAACTCAGGTGCCGGACGCGCCGCGCGCTGTTCACGCGGCCCACGTGGGTTCGCAGGCCCTCGGCGTTCGCCCGTTCCAGGAGCGCTGCCCCCACCGCCTCCCGCCAGGGGTCACTGCCGCCCAGGAAGGCCACGTCGCAGGGCGGCAACTCCAGTTCCTCTGCACCGTCTTGCAGGCAGTACGCGAGGGGGAACCCCAGCTCGGCGAGTTCCGGCGCGGCCGCGTGGAATGCCGCGAGGGTGCTGCGTCCGCAACCGGGGACATCGGGGACCACCACGAACTGGCAGCGGGCGATCAACTCCGGGTCGTGCACGCGCCGCAGGTGCTCGACGAACTCGTCATAGTGGAAGCCGTGCTTGCTCAGGGCGTCGCAGTCCGACGCCCAGGGGCGCTGGGACGTCAGTATGCTGCCCAGTCCACCCACGCGCGGTCCGGTCATCACCCCAATGTCCGGGTGGGCGTCCAGGTCGTCCAAGTCACTGCTCGTGCTCGCGAAATACAACATGCGCGCTGGCGGGGCCGGGCCGCATCGCGGACAGGCCATCACTGACGTTCTCGAAGGGAAATTTGGCCGCACCTGCGGCCACTTCCTTGAGTTACACGTGCTGGATCACCAGCGGGGTGGGATGGTTCGTGTGGAGCGGCGCTCCAGCAGCGCTGCCGTGACGGCCTGGAGCGCGCGCGCGTGACTGAGCGCACTGGCCGGGTCAATCTGCGGCGTCTCGACCGTGTACCCCATGCCGGGCAGGCTCGGCAGGTACCGCGCGTACGGATTCAGTGTCCGGTCCTGCTCGTCCACGATCGCCTGGAGGTCCAGTGGCGTCAGGGGCGGTGTACCCAGTGGAAGGCTGGCGGCCACGGCCGCCGTGATGAAGCGCCCGGTCCACGCGATCAGGGTGACTGGACCGGCTGACCGCAGGGCCTCCAGCATTTGCGGGTACACCTGGGTGAAGGGTGGCTCGCTCGCGAGGTCCAGGGTCGTGAGGCCATGCCGCCGGTACGCACCTCCCTCGATGGGCCCGAGTGGCTGGGCGCGCCAGACGTGCTCGGCACCCGGGGTGATCAGGGCCAGTTCGATGACCTCGCCGGGTAGGCCGGTGGTGAGGACACCCACGAACGCGAGGGGCGCGCCGGGGAACACGCCATGGGTGTGGAGGGCGTCCGCGTAGAGGGTCATGCGCTGGGCGGCCTGCTCTTCGAAGGTCTTCGGGATCTCGATCATGGGGGTCTCCTGGTGGAAGGTCGTTCCATGCAGGACGTGGCCGCACGCGGTTCGCGTGCGGCCTGTGGTGGGATCATCGGTGGGGGAGGCGCGGCTGGTGCGGGCTGGGCCGGTGGGGGAGACTGCGGGGGGCACGGTGCGGGGCGCTCTCGCGGCGGAGTCGGGTGGGGTGCATGACCCTGACCTGGCCTCCGCCAGGAGGCCACGCCTAGAGAGGCGGCAGGCCGAGCAGATCGCGCAGGTTCAGGTTCAGTTTCGGGACGGCCTCGTCGTACGTCTCCCGGGCGAGTCGCTCGGCTTCCTCCATGCTGGTCGCTTCCCCGGTCGCGGTGCCGTTGTGGAAGACCGCGCCCCGGCGGACCAGGCCGCGCAGGGTGTGGCGGTGCAGGGCGCGCTCCACGCGCTCACCCTGGATGGCCACCCGGTACGCGTCAGCCCGTTCCGTGTCCTGCACGGTGGTCAGGACTTCCAGCCCGAGTTTCTCCACCTCGGCGGCGGTGCTGGGGACCATCCAGACGCGCTGCGCGGGGTACATGGCGCGCAAGGCGTCGACGATCGCCTCGCCGATCGGCCAGCGGTACGCGGCACACACGGGTCCATCCTTGCTGGTCATCACCTTGATCATGCTCAATGAAGAGCAACACGCCCCCCACCGTGTCAAGTGGGGGGCGTGGGAGCGGAGTTGAGACTCGCTTCAGGAGCGGGCCATCAGGGGCCAGCCTGCGTAATCCTGCGTGACGCCGAGCAGGGGGGTGAGGCGTGCGGCGTGCTGCACTTCCAGCTGCGCCGGCCAGAGGGCGAGGGAGTCCGGTTCCACGTCCTGGTGCTGCTCAGCGTGCAGCACGTCAGCCAGGGCCAGCACCCCGGCGCGGCCGAGCACGTCGCAGAAGTCCCCCTCCGCGAGGGCGGGGATCTGCCGCACGCGAGGCGCGCCCACACGGAATGCGAGGTCCTGGATGCGGGCCCGCATACGCTCGCCACTCTCGTCCGCGTCGGCGTACACCCATACCTCGCGGTCCAGGCCGTCGAGGAAGGGCGTGGTGTCGGTGCCGGGCAGGCCCTGCACGTCGAAGTCCAACCCCAACTCCCGGATGACTCGCCAGGCCGCGGCTGCGTTGAGTTCACCCTCGATGACCAGGAGGCGGCTGGCCTGTCCGTACCGTGGGTTGCACCAGGCGGGCGTGCCGTGGCCGGGAACCATGACGGAGTACTTGCTGCGCGCCGCGCCGTGCACACGACGCTTGAAGTTCACGACGCGCCCGGTGGGGCCCCGCACGGCGAAGACCAGGTCGTTCCCGAGGGCGGCAACGTCGAGTTCGCTGGGGGGCCACAGGCCGCGCCGGGCGAGGTCTTTCGCGGCCGGATGGTCCTCGTGCAGGGGGGTGAGCCGCCGGCGGAGGGCCTCCGCATCCCGGTGTGTGACCGCGCGCAGGTCCGCCAGTGCCTCCTGCGCGAGTGCGAGGACGTCCACGGGGGGTTTCTCGGTCGCGGTGCTGGGCGTGAAGCCCTGATCGGGCGTGCCCGTGAAGCGGAGGAGTTCCGCCCGGGCGTCCGGGCCGCTGAAGCCGAGGCTGATCAGGAAGGTGTAGGCGGTACCGCTCCCGGCGTTGCGCCCGCGCTTCTTCCACATCCACGTTCCGGCGCGGTTGCGCCAGACGCTGAAGCTGGGGTCGGCTTCCTGCATGCCGGGGCGGGGATCATGGATGGTGCCGCCCTTGGTGCCGAGGCCCCGGGCGGCCGGTGCGCCGCAGTGCGTGGCAATCAGGGCGCGCAGGTCGCAGGCATCGATGGCTGTGGTGAGACTCATACGCCTCCCGTGGCCCAGCCCTCTGGCTGGGCCACTCCTGCCGGGTTCAGCGGAGCAGGGTGCGCAGGAATGTCAGGACGTGTGTGGTGAGCTGAGCCGGATCGCTCATCAGCACGCAGGGGCCGAACGCGCGCTCGTACGCGGCGGCCACGTCCGGCTGCACGTCGAGCAGGATCGGCACGACGAGGCCATCATGCCGCGCGCGCAGCTGGGCGCACTGGGTGTAATCACGCTCCATGAGGGCGCCGTCGCTGAGGATCACGGTGATACTCCGGCCGGGCAGGACGGGGGACCACAGGCCCTGGAGTGTGGGGGCGAGGCGGGTGTTGCCGTACGCCTGCAGGTCCGCCACGGCATTCAGGGCGGCGGTGGGCAGCGTGCCCGTCTGAATGAGCGGCTGCGCATCATCGGCGAACGCAGTGGCCAGGATGGGCGTGCCGCTCTGCTGCGCGGCCAGCGTCAGGATGAACGCCATGCGCCGGGCGTGCGCGAGTCGATCCTGGTAATTCATGCTGCTGCTCACGTCGATCGCGAGCCGCAGGTGCGCCGGACCGGGACGCTTCACGCCGACCTTCAGGTCGAAGGGGCGCTCGCTGCCCGTTTCGTGCCGGTCGTACCGGTAGCGGCCTCGGTCGCGGCTGGGTTGCGTCCGGTCCGGCAGGGCCGGGGGGCACAGGGCTGCGGCGAGGCGGCGGGCCTCACCCTGCACCTGGGCCTGGAGGTGCTCGGCGCGGGGCGTCACCTGCGGATCCACCTCCGGTTTGATCGGGCGGGGCTCCGCACCGTGCAACTGGCCGGGCCCGTCTCCAGCGGCACTCCCCTGGAGGGATGGACCGGGTGTCTGCGGCAGCAGGGCCTGCCCACCTCCATCGAGGAAGAAACGGAACTCCTCGCGTTCGGGCGCCTGCTCGGGGAGATTCAGGATCTGCAGGATGCGCCGGGCGGCGTCGACGACCGCGTCGTACGTGGGGGCGACCCAGGCCTCCTCCACGATCGCCTTCACCTCGGGCCACAGGCCTGCGTCCGCCTGATCGGGCGTGAAGGACCAGATGGGGTGGTGGCAGGTGAAGCGGTGCAGGAGGCAACCACGCAGGACGTCCCCGCCCAGGCCACCCTGCTCGATGGCGTGCGCGGCGTCCACGTCCGCTGCCAGCTGGAACAGCGCCGTGAGGTGCGGGAAGTCCACGGCGGTGAGGCGCTCCATGCGTTCGTCCTCGAGCATGTTCACGAGCTGGCCGTGCAGGCCCGCGGGGAGCAGGCCGGAGTGGTGCGTGTGCCCGGCCTCGTGCGCGATGAGGGATTCGAGGTAGGTCTGCTGGAACTCGTGCAGGTCCGCCGGCAGGCCACGCACGTGGCGGGCGAGGTGCAGGGGCGGGTACGGGTACTCGGGGTTGCACACGACGACGTGATTGACCATGTCGACGTAGGCGGACGGTTCGCTGGGGGTGAGGGTGAGGCGGTAGGTGGGCCGCCAGGAGTAGTACCGCCAGGCGTCCCACGCCCACTTCTGAATGCGGGGGGTCTGCCACCATTTCTGCTGGGTCATGCGTATACCGTGGCCCCCAGCGTCTGGGGGCCAGAACTCCCCACATGAAGAAAGCCCCCCGGAGGGGGCCACCGCCTCACGCGGCCTTGTGAAGCAGGCCCTTGCGGAACTGTTCCTCTAGGCGGGCCTTCAGGGCGTTCACGGCCGCCGGGTCGGGCAGGCCCTCGTCGGTCAACTCGCAGCAGAACGGCGTGACGGTGACGAGCAGCGCCTCGCGCAAGGCGTTGGTCTCGGAGAGGCCCGCCTGGACGAGGTCCTGCACTTCCGCGAGGAAGTTCAGAGTGACACCGGTGTTCATGGGCCGGGCGAGCAGCTGCCCCTGGTCGACCGTCATGCTGCGTGTGGCCACTTCCAGGGCGTACGCGACACGCGCCGTCCCAGGTGTGGCCGCCTTCGCGTAGACCGGCATGATCACCGCCTCGGCAGGGTAGGAAACGAACATGACACGCTGGAAGCGCCGCAGGAGGGCGGGGTCGAGCTCGCCGCTCTGCGTGTACGAGCTGCCGGCGTTCGTGGTGCACAGGACGCTGAGCAGGCGCGTCGGGGCGTACAGGACTTCACCGGCGCCGGGGAGATCCAGGGTGTAGTACCGCCCGTCGGGCACGTCGACGCCCAGCGTGGCTTTGAGTTCCGTGGCGCTGACGTCGTCGAGCAGGCCGATCAGGGCGTTGCGGTGGTACGCGTCCAGGCGGAGCAGCTCGTCGATCAGGAGGGTGGTGCGCGTGCCCTGCTGCGCGAGGCGCATGGCCCGGGCGAGCGGGCCGTCCACCCAGCGGGCGCCCTGCAGGGTGGGGGAGATGAATCCGATCATGTCGCGGTCCTCCAGACCGGGGCGGCCCTTGAGGGACACGATGGTCGAACCGGTGGACAGGGCGACGCGCTTGCCGAGTTCGGTCTTCCCGCAGCCGGTGGGGCCGACGAGCAGGGCGCGGATGCCGTACGCGGCCCGCCGGGTGAGGCGGCCTTCCTCGCTGAGATCCGCACCGGGCTCGCCGGGCTGGCGGGGGGACTGCCCGAGGAGGACCGGGGAGTGCGTCCACGCGCTGGGGGCGGAGAGGGGCCCGGTGATCCAGGAGCAGGTATCCGCGTAGAGCTTCCCGGTGTAGTACAGGGTGTCCAGGACGCGCTGGAGATCATCCTTGAATTCAGCGGTGTGGCTGAGCGTGGCCAGTTGATCCTCAGTGGCGGGGAGGGTGACCGCGTGCTGGTCGATGGTGTGCAGGAGGGCACCCCACCGTTCGGCGAGTTCGGTGTGCTTGGCCGCGAGCTGGGCTTCGGCGATCAGGAGGATGTACGGGCGCACGGTCTGCCCGGCATTCACCCACGTCGCCTGGGCGGGGTGGGAGGCCATGAGGACGGGCTGCCCGTCCTTGTCGATGGTCTGGACGGTGAGGCGGTTGGGGATGCGTTCAGCCTCCACGCGGCCCAGCAGGACCTGGGCGACTGCTTCAGCCGCAGCCCACGGGATGATGCGCATCCGGTTGGACGTGTCGAGCTGGCTGTGCAGATGCTGTGGGATCTGCACCCGGCCGCCCTTCCCGAGCCCAGGGAACTTCGCCGTCTTGAAGGAGAACACGCTGCTGGTGTTGATGGTCATGCTCGTCTCGTGGCCCACCCGCGGTGGGCCAGCGCTCAGTCCTGCGCGGCACTGAGCGGTTGGTTGCAGGTCAGGCACGCCACGTTCAGGCCTGGTTTCCCCCACACCTGGACCTGGCACGTCTGGCACTGGTACTTCACCCGAGTGGGTCGCCTGGGCTGCACCGGGATCGGTTCAATGGACGCGCGGACGGGTGAGGGGGGTGCCGTCAGGGTGAACCACTCCACGCCCGGCACGGCGGTGGACTCTGGTTCCAAGTCAACCGTGGGGGCCTCCACGTGCAGTGCAGCTGCTGGCAGCAGCCGGTCGTACCACGTGACCACGAAACTGGTCGCCAGGAGCGCCCGGCACGCCGTGAGAAACGGGCCTTCCACGATGTAATCCGACATGGACTCCCCGGTGGTGCGCCCGCCCGGCGCGCCCGTCGTGGAGGGATGCAGGCCCAGTTCGATCATGCGGGTGGCCCACTGCCGGTTGTGATATCCCCGGCGGCCTGGCTTCCCGTGTTCGAACTGCCAGAGGTGAACCATCTCGTGCACGAGGGTACCGAGGGTCGCTTCCAGTGGCTGCACCGCGAAGTACGCCGGGTTCAAGGCGATCTCGTGCACTTCCGCGCCACTGGCGGACACGAACCGCCGTGGACTGAAGTACCCCGACGTCTTGTGCTTGCGTTGCAGGGTGATCAGTGCCGCAGGGAGCGTCCCCGCGAACAGGGCGGCATTGAAGTGATCGAACGCGGTCTGAAGTTCCGCGTAGGCCTGCGGGGTGGGATTGGATTGCACAATCCACACCCTGCGGGGCGTGGGGGTGACGACCTCAGAGGTCGAGGGAGACGTACCCCGGACCATGCCGGGCCGTCACCGCGTCGTGGAGTTCGGGCATCTCCTCCGGCCGGAGGGCCATGAGTGTCCGGCCCTGCGCGTCGAACGCGGCGAGCGTGACGTCGAGCACCGGACGGCGGTGGCGGCCGTGAGTGGTCAGCCGCTCGTGCCGCACGACTCGCGTCGCGGTGGGGTACATGCGGCGCACGGCCGGGTAGAGGGACTCGTGCAGGGTGCCCTGCCGTGTCCGGGTCTTCCGTTTCGTGCGTGGTGTGGGGGCCATCAGTGCACCACGGCGCGGTGGACGTGCGCCGCCTGCACGGGGGTCACGGGCGGCACCGACCCGGTGAGCACCTGCGTCAGGGCCTGCACGCTCACGCCCCGCCGTTCGCAGAGCGCCCGGACTTCCTCGGCGAGGATCGTCTCTGGGGGCAGCAGCGTGGGTGGGGGCGGCGCCGCGGCCATGAGGCGCGCCCCGAGGCTGCTGGCACGGGCCACGGTGACCACCTTCAGCTGCGCGGCCGTGAACGGCTTGCCCGCCTGGGCCGCCTCCCGGATCTCCCGCACGGCCCGCTCGGCGTGCACGCCCCGGAGTTTCGCGGCGCGCTCGGCGACACTCAGGCTCAGGGTGCGCGTCCCGATCAGGTCCAGGACGTCGCCCGGCAGACTGAGCAGGGACAGGCGGGCGCGGATGACTTGCACGGGAACGCCGGTGTTCGCGGCGATGCCCGACTCGGTGAGCGTCTGCGTGAGCGTGCCGTACAGACGGGCTTCCTCCACGGGGTTGGCACTGCGGTTGTGCACCCCGGCGACCACCAGGGCCCACTGCGCCTCGGTCAGTCCGGCGTACACGTCCGCCTGCACGTGCGTCCAGCCGAGCGACCGGGCGGCCGCGACGCGGCGATTCCCATCCCGGATGCGGTACTCGCCGCTGGGCAGGGATTCCAGCACGATGGGTTGGAGCTGCCCGGTGCAGCGCAGCGCGCCCTTGAGGTGGTTGCTGGCGCCGTGCGTGTCCTCGGTGAGGTCGTCGACGGGCACGGCGGTGCTGAAGGGCGTGGGCACGGTCACGTTGAGCAGGGGTGGGGGGGCATCGGTCGGCATACGAATGTCATGGCCCCCGGGTGTCCGGGGGCCACCACTGCTGGAAGAGGCCGGAGGACTCAGTGCGAGCGGGAGCGGGCACCTCGCACTGGGCGTCCGGCGTGCGCCACCCCGGTCTGTTATTCCTGCGCGACGAAGACCGGGAGGCCGCTCTGTCCCGCCCGCTTCTCCCGGTCGGCCTGGACGCTGGGGTCGGGGTGCTGGATGACGGTGAGGGCCGTGATGGGCACGACCATGAACACGCCGAGCGCGTAGTCCGGGGCAGGGGAGAGGGGTGCCTTGACGGGGTAGGTGCCGTCCGCCAGTCGGCGCTGGCCGGGCCCGGCGTTCGGCGCGACGTGCCAGCCCAGACCGATGCAGCCCTCCTGCGCCGTGTGCCCCTTTCCGCATGGGCAGGCGAATCCGTCGGGGGTGGTGAGCGTGCTCGCGTTCTTGACGACGGCCCTAGGGTGCAGGAGGTACAGGCAACTCTGGGCGGTGAGATCCCCCAGGGGCGCGGTGCGACTGACCTTTCGACTGACGCCTTTGCGGCGCGCCTCTTCGATGAAGTCCGCCATCTCCGGGTAGGAGTCTGCGCCCACCCAGTCCAGGACATGCGTGACACCGTGCTCGTCCGTGAAGGTGCTGATACCGATGGCACTGACGCCCATCTCAACCGGGTCGACCTCAAGGGGCAGGTCCATCAGGCGGTCCTCGATGGGCGAGCCGCCCTTCATCAGGCCGCACTCCAGGTACAGTTCCCCGGCGGTGCGTCCACTGCCGCACAGTCGGCGACCTCCAGCTGCTTGAATTCCGTTCATGCGGGCGAGGTGGCCCCCGGGGTCGGGGGCCAGAGCTTCAGTCGTCCGCTTCGGGGATCGCCTGCCAGTCGTACGCGTGGCGAGGGTACGCGTCCAGGTGGGCGATGGCCGCCGCGAGAAACGCCCCTCGGCAGTCCAGGGGAACGCACGTCCGGAACTCGAAGTGGAAACCCTGGAAGGTGATGGTGCCCTCTGGCGTGGCGTCGATGCTGAGGCGTGGCCAGACACCCTGCGCCGTGGCATCCCGTGGGTGCATCTCGGTCCACATCAGGCCGAACTGCTCGGCCAGCGCCTCTATCGCGTCGTCATAACTCTCGCGCAGGCGGTCCAGCTGCGCACTCAGTGTTTCGTCCCCGGTCATGCAGACGAGGTGGCCCCCGACGCAGGGGGCCAGCACTTCACGGGCAGGTCGCCGGGCCGCTCAGCGCGTCACGAGGGTCGTGCCACAACCCGGACGGGCTGATCAGCAGGGCGTCCCAGCAGCTCGCCGTGCATCCAGATCCAGTGCACCTCGCCCGGGCTCCCCGTGTCCGCTTCGAGCAGGGCCTGGACGTCCGGTGGGAAGGTGCAGCGTGTGAGCAGTTCACTGGACGTGCCGACCTCTCCGGGAGGGAGGTGGACGTGCAGAAGGGGGGAGAGGAGCTGGGCACGCCCGAACGATGCGTGCCGCTCACCCCGGACGTCCCACGCCTGAGAGGGGGTGAGCACGAAGGGCGTCATGCCTTCCGCCCGTTCGAATTGGCCGAGGTCCCAGGCACTCGTCCCGGCATACCCAGCAGCGCGGGCGGCCTGCAAGGCGGTCGTGACACTGGGAGCGTAGACCGCGCACTGCCAGGTGTTCGGGCCATCGGGACCATCGGCGACGAGATCGAATCGGCTGAGCATGGGAGGGACGTGGCCTGCGGGCGCAGGCCAGGACTGGAGCGGTGAGCGGGGGTCTCGCACTGGGCGTTCGGCGTGCGCCACCCCGGTCCCTTCTCCTCCCGCGTGATGGAGGAGTGGGGCGATCCAGGGGGTCTACGACTGTCGGTGGTGGATTGCCGCCTTCGCGCGCAGGCCGCTTGCGGACTGCGTGCAGCCACCCCGCGGCGCGTTCCGGGTCTGGCGTTGCCGGGCTGCGGTGGGCGCGCCGTGCGCCCGCCGCCGTCCCCGCCCATGCCCCGCCGAACACTGGAGTCCTGGTGCAGCTCAGGGTTCGCCGGTCAAGTACGCACTGAGCGGGGTGAGCAGCGCGCCGCGGATGGGAGCGATCACGTCCTCCCAGTCGCGGGGCGTGGCGGCCGCCTGCAGCTGGTCGGTGAGGTCGTCGGCGGCCTGATCGGTTGGGGTGACGATGGTCACGCCGAGCACCTCGTACCCGCGTGGGGCCTGGTCGTGCAGGTGGATGATCCACACGGCCCAGCCCTTCTGGGCGGCGCGGCGGACATCGGCGGTGAACAGGCGGGCGGGGGCGCGGATGACCTGCCGGTCCTCGCGGGTCAGCAGGGCGAGGTCGAGGAAGCCGTTGCCGTCGGCGCGACCGAGGCGGTGCCCGTTGGGGGTGCAGTACTCGGCCGCTTCGAAAGCCGTTACCTCGAACGTGTCTTCAGGGGCGAGGGTCAGGGTGTACGGGTCCATGCCCGGCGCGTGGCTCCGGCCGTGCCGGGGCCAGGTCTGTTCAGGCGGGGCGGGGGAGCGTCTGCGCGTAGCCGAGGATGGCCGCGCGGATGTGCTCAGCGTGGCAGGGTCTGGGTGTGCACCAGCACTGGAGGTGCACGGGTCCCTGCGTGGCGAGGGCGGTGAGTCGCAGCACGGCACGGCGTTGTGGGGTATCCGTCCGGCACTGCTCCCGCAGGACGTGCAGGTACAGCGCGGCTGCCTCTCCCTGCTCGAAGCCGAGGCGGTGCAGCGCCCGCTGTGCCTGCTCGCGTTCGGTGCCCGTGAGGTGCGTCGCGTGGATCAGGTGACTCGTCCACGCGGCGGCCTCACTCGTCCAGCGGCTCCGTCCGATGACGGGCAGGGGGTTGCCGAGGACACTGCCCCGGCCTCGTCCGACGTACTCGATGTGTCCAGTGTCGTGGGAATCGCCGAGGCGGCCGACGGTGATGAGCATGACGCCAGACCGGCCCCACGCAGGGGTGGGGCCAGGACTGGGTCAGACATACGGAGCGCGGCCGTGCGGCCAACTCTCACCTGTCTCCAGGGTGAGCGCCTGCGAGAGGAGGAGCACGGTGCGGGTGGCCGCGTGCCCCGGGTCATACCAGCAGCCGTACGGGTACGGGTGATCGTGCCCGGTCGCGTCGAGTGCCGTCCGTGAGATGTAGAAGGCGAGCGTGTCCGGGTCAGTAATGCTGGGCGTGACGTTCAGGGTCCGCCAATCGAGCAGGCGTGCCTGCTTCTCGTTGCTGCCCGGCCCGACCGGGATAGGGGCAGGGAGCAGGGTGTGCAGGAAGGGATTCCAGGTGTTCACGGTGGCGAACAGGACGCCGCTCGTGGGTTCGAACAGGTGGCCGCTGGCGAGCACCGTGTCATCCCGAGCGCGCAGGGAGATCTCGTGTCCACCCTGCACGCAGAGGAACCAGTCGCCGCTCGCGGCGGGAGACTGTTGGAGGAAGCGCGTGGCGAGTGGGGGGCCGAGCAGAGGGGCAAGGCAGCGGTCCAGTTCCTCCGGGAGGAGGGCAGCCGCGTCCACGGTGACCCGGTCACCCTGGAGGGTGCCGAGGGCGCGGCCTGTCTCCGCGTCGAGGATCTGCCACGAGTCCTCCAGGGCCCGGAGGGCGGCTTTCGCGGTGAGGCCGAGGAGGGTGAGGCAGGTCGTGGCGTGCAGGATGAGGTTGGGTGGGCTCATGCGCGCGGCCTGGCCCGCGGTGCGCGGGCCACGACTGGCGGAGCATGAAGAAAGGGAGGGAGGCACGTGGCCTCCCCCCACCGGTCAAGTTCGGCGTAACTGATTCAGGCGCGTGTTGGCGTGCTGCTCGTCCATCCACGTGGCGCGTCGGCCGTCGGGGTGACGCCCGGTCGTCATGAGGCGCAGGAGGGCCTGGATCTCCCGTTCGCGGGGGTCAGTCTGCGGCATTGGCGACCCCCTGGGCGTTCAGGGCGATGACTTCCATCACGTCGAACGCACGCGCGCCGGCTGCCGTGTCCACGCGGTCGCGGCGGAGGATGCAGGTGAGGGTGAGTTCCGCGGCGGCGTGTCGGGCGCCCAGGGTGGGGGCGAGGGCGCGCCAGGCTTCGCAGTTGAAGTAGTGCGTGTGCCCCTTCCGGTCGCGCACGCCCACGCGCGCTTCAGTGACGCCGATGGGTTTACGCACGGGGTCGCGGGTGAGGAACGCGGCGAAGCGGAACTCGTTCACGGCCTGCAGGAGGAAGGGCGTGGACCCCTTGCGCGTGATCGGCCCGGCGTGGGGGGTGAGGGTCACGCCGAGCAAGCTCACGGCACTGGCCTTCTGCCCGTCGCGGCCCTGGAAGACCTGTTGGGTACCCATGCAGGTGATGCGCGCGACGCTCCCCTCAGCGGGCAGGGTGGCCAGTTTGCGGGGGCCGGTGAAGGTCACCGTGTGAATCCAGGTGACGCCCCGGTGCCCGTTGTCGGTGATCCCGGCGAGCTTCACGGTGGTCTGCGTGTCGGTGGTCGTGGCATTGAGAACGACGCCGGTCAGGGTGCCTTGCATGACGGCCGCGTGGCCCGCGGTGCGCGGGCCAGGACTGGACGGCAGGCGGTCCGGGCAGGGTGAATGCCGGGCCCTGTTCAGGTACGGATGATCACGCCCACCGGAGTCACCCGGGGCTCGGCGAGCTGGGCGTGATGCAAGGCGTCCTGGGTCAGGGTGCGAGCGGCGAGGCCCGCCCGGTAGTCGTCCGGGCAGGCGAGCGCCGTGCGTTGATGCTCCAGGGCCGCCTGTAGGAGGGAGCGGGCGAGCTGCTCATGCTCGCGGGGACTCATGGGGTACCGGACCATGCGGGGGTGCTCGCCTGGATGGTCGAGGACACGGTGAGAGACAGGAAGGCGAAGCCACCTGCCCAGCTGGTGACGATGACGGTGAGGGTGATCGCGCGGAGGTTCAGGCGTCGGTTCATGCAAGCCGCGTGGCCCGCGGTGCGCGGGCCAGGACTGTTAGAGGCGGCCGAGGTCGCGGACCTCATTCGGCACCGGACCGAGCGCGATGATGGCCGCCGTCAGCTCCGGCAGGGCGCGACCGGCGAGGCGGGTCACGTCCGCCGTGAGGTCCGCGATGGAGTACGAGAAGCGGCCGCCCGGGTGGTGGAAGAGGGACTCGAACACCGGGTCCTCCTGCCCTTCCCGGTACACGTCCAGGAAGTGGATGTTGAGAGGCGGATCGAAGCCCGCGTCGAACGAGAGGGTGGTGCCGTCGGGCAGTTGAGTGCTGGCGAGGACTTTCGACATGCGCCCGGCTGGGCCCGCGTGAGCGGGCCACCGCTGTGCTCCGGCTCCGTTTGAGCGCCCGCAACCCGGCCTGGGCTGCACGGTTCGACAGGCGCTGAGGCATGGGCCGGTGGCGCGAAAAGGCGGTGACTCACGCCACGCTCACAAAAGCTGGATGTGATACTGTAAAAAACGAACCACACCACAAAATCAATCACAGTAAAATCCCCAATTTGAAACGAGGCCGATGTAACGGTTTCCCCTTCACCACCAGGGAAAAAACAGCACTTCGACCGGGGGGTCCGAAACATCCCAGATGGGACGCTTATGTAACGCCCTTTTTCGACCAAACGAAACCCACATCACACATGAAGACGCCTCATCAAACATGTGAAAAACGCCGCGTTATTACGCGCTTGGACGGCAGGTCATCAGCTTTTTCGCGAGCAGCACCGCCAGTTAGAAAAGCTGGAACCAGAATCGCCAAGTTTTATTTGGCTCACTTAGAAAAGCTGGAACCAAGACCGCCATATCGGGGACAACCATCTGGAAAAGCTGGAACCAGCATGACCAAGCTGCGCGAAGTTTCCAAATTGAAGCTGAAATTAGGTCACATCAGATCAACTTGGCAAAACTGGAACCAGAACCGCCTAGTGGTATAAGAATTCCTGGAAGAGTTCGAACCAAGACCGCCAAGACATGCTGAGATCACTTGGAAAAGCTGGTACCTAAATCGCCACCTCATGCCCACCGACTGGTTCGATCGCGGTAGCAGGTTGAGCTGGGCGGTAGACATCTTCCTGGTACGCCGATGACTCCCGCGATACATCGTACGAATGCTCCCCTCTGAGACGTCTGAAGCGGAATGATGCAGAGGTCGTCGTGTGCCGCACGACTCCCTTCATCTCAGCTGTGAGCGGTGGGCTGATGCGGGCATACGCATCGAACAAGGAAGGCATGCTTGGTACTGCATGCGGGACTGAGTGCGACCTAGACGCGCCCAGGAATTGAGACTGTAGCGATGAGTGGCCTGCTTGTCCTCCGGGCTGACTCCCCGTGGCTCAATGGGATGCAGCAGATCAACTCGGGCTTCTGCCAAACCGATACCAGCAGTGCGCGCGAACTGCGAGTCGTCACCCCCAGGACATCTACGGTAGTCATATGACAAATCTTGAACTGGACCGTCAACCTGATTACGCCACCGTCAATGAACTGGCCGACCGCCTTGGGCTCGGCCGCCGGAGTGCCCTGAATGTGATGAATACCTGCGCCGCGCACCTGGGCATTCCCATCTACACGGCCGAACGCAATCAGCTGCAAATCAAGCGTGCGGACTTCGATCAAGTCGTTGAACTTGCCAACCTTCTCCGCAGTGTTGGCCTCAGTGTGCATCAGGTTGAAGCCATTCGGGCCTGCAGCAATCCTCTGCTCTGGACTTTGCTTGCTCGGCCAGTTCCTTCGTCCCCTACCGATCCTTACGATCCGATCACACGCATTGAGGCTAGCCTGACAGACTTTCTCCAGAAGCAGGAGGCCGTCATGAAGCAGCAGCTTGACCTCCTTCATCACGTCGTCAGTTTGCTCCCAGCTGCTCCAGCACCGACACCTACCCCGGTTCCCGCTGCTGTTCGCCGTGAGCCGCGCGAGTGACCGGACAGGCCGGTCCTCGCCGCCGCTGGACACGCCCGGCCCTCGTGCTGATCTTCGTCACGTTCCCACTCTGGAGTGCTTCATTCTGGCGAACTACCACCCGCGCCATGGACGCCCGGAACGAGCGTGAGGCCTGCCTCGCCTTCATTCACGCCCGCCCCGGCTGGACTACCGCCACTGACCTCGAGCGGCGTCTCGACGATCTCCAACTCACCGCAGATGCAGAGTTCAGTCAGGACCTCCAGGTCGCTCAGGCACAGCTCGCGGCGCATGCTGCACCGGCCGGACACATACGTCTGTACGGCCTCCCGGCTCACGCGACCCAACACTGGTGGTTCGGTCGGGCACAGCTTCCCGGCCGGGCCTTCACGCTGCGGGCGCCGGACTTCCAGCGCGTGCCGGGCCTGAGTGTTCTCGTGCTGGATCTGCCGTGGAAGGGCGGTGTGTTCCTGCCGGTGGAACTGATGACCCCCTGCGGGACGTACCACCAGACCGTCACGTTGCTCCTCCGGACAGACGATGTGGGCAGTGTGCGGATCAGGACGCAGAAGGGCCGCGTGCAGGTCAGCGAGCAGGTGATTCCCGTCACCCGTCCGTGATGGGCCCCGCACAAGAGAGGGGGGGAAGCCAGTGCTTCCCCCCCTCTTCCTGCTCTTCCTGTCACCCGGTCAAGGCCTGTTCGCGGTGCCCCCAGCGACTGCCCTGCGCCACGCTCACCTGCACTCCGGGCGGTAACCGGTCGTGGGCTACCTCGTCAAAACATTCCTCCAGATTCTCGAAGATGACGTACTCCCCGCGGCCGCGCACGAGGATGCCGAGGGACGCGACGGGCGGCCCAGTGATGCCGTCCTCGTTGCGTTGAATGAGCGGCCAGAGGGTCCGCTCGTCCTTCTCCTGGTACGCACTCCGGAGACTGCCAGCGTGCCAGGTCATGACCGCGCGCGCACCCCGAGACCGGGCGTATGCAATCGCGCGGGCGTCCCCCGGGCTGCTGACCTCGTCCACCACCATCCACCGCGGCTGGAAGTTCTTCACCGTCTGATTGAGCTTCTCGAACTGCAAGGTCGGGTCCCCGATCGGCACGCGACTCACCCAGTCCGTGATCGGGTGAGGCTGAAAGCCGTCCCCCAGAATCTCGTTCGAGGAGTCGTTCACGAACAGTCGCCCGGCCAGCCGCTCGCCCAGAATCCGGATGCAATCTCGCAGCAGCGCCGTCTTCCCACTCCCGGGAAGTCCCATGATCACCAAGCCATCCTGCGCGACCGACAGCCACTCCCGGAGCGGCTCAGCCAGACCCACGAAGGCCTTCGCCACGCGGACGGTGACGAGGCTCGTGTGCCCCATCGTGTCCAGTCGACCGAAGCGGTGCAGGGTGCCCTCCAGCCCCAGGCGTCCGTCCGCGCGCCACTGCCCCACGGAGTCCAGCACCTTCATGTCATCCAGGGTCAGTTCAATCGGATAGATGACGTGCGCGTGCTGGTACAGAACCTCCACGGGCCCGAACGCCTGCATGCGAATCTCCTCGACCTCCCGAATGCGGGACTCGACGAGCACCTGCACCCGGCCGGGCAACATGCGCAGCAGATGATCGAATTCACTCGCCGTGCTGACGTCGAACACCGGTTGTGGGGGCAGCGTGACCCGCCGCGTCACGCGGGCGATGCCTGGGATATCCGCGTGCATGATCAGGCCTCGCCGATCGTGACGGTGCCCCGTTTGAGCTGTGAGCTGGACCGGGCCGTGAGGGTGAGCGCCACGATGCCGAGGCCGAGCATGCAGCCGGTCATGCCGGCGGCGAACCACCAGACGCCCCAGATCACGGCGGCGATCAGGAGGAGGAGTTCGTAGCGGAAGGGGAGTGCGCTGAGTAGTCGGTCCATGATGGTTTCGTCCTCTGTGCCCCGTTTGTACTGGCTGAGATTGCGGGCATGCAGGAGCACGAGCATGACCGAGAAAGCGCCGACGAACCCTGGCAGGCCCGCGAACATGGGCCAGAACAGCAGGCCGATGAGCGTGACCCCGAGGAGGAGTTCGTAGCGGTACGTGATCCGTTGAAGCAGACGGTCGATGGTTGGTTCCATACCCCTCACCGTGCAGGACGTGGGGGTGACTGGCGTCCGGCGTTGTCGTACCGGAGTTTCAGCAGATCCACTCGCGGGGTAGGACCAGTCGCTGTGACCTGCGTCGCCCAGAGGTTCAACCGGGAGAGCGTGCCGGCATCCCTGGTGATCGCCACCGGTGCCGTGAGGTCGGCATCCAGTGCGGCACCCGAAGCCAGCCACGCCCCGTCCACGAGGATCCAGGGTGTCGTGATCGCCCCGGGGTAGAGGTACGTGTTGATGCCGCTGGGCCCGTGCGAGACGTTCAGCAGGTACCCGCCGCGCTTCACGGTGGCCCGCTCAGTAATGAGGAACACGCGGGTGCCTCGGGCGGCCGTCACCTTCAGTGCAGCAGCGACGGCCTCGTTCATGACACGGGGGAGAACGGCGATCACCTCCCGTCGGGCACCCTGAATGGACTTGGCCACATCGGCAGTGCTCTGCGCCTCCACGGAGGACGCGCAGAGCAGCAAGAGACAGAAAATTCGGCGCATGTCGCGAGCGTGACATGCGCCGGGGTGACGACTTGACCGTCAGGGCGAGCTGGGTGGCCCCCCCACGACACTGTTCACGAGGTCCGCCTTCGATTGCCGCTTTTGCTCCTTCCGGGACAGCTTGCCCTCCCCAGTCGGTTCGGCTTCTGCGGCCCGCGCCTGACGGACGGCGGCTGCCGTCGCAGCGAGTGACTGGACGGGGATCTGGTTGTGATCCCGACTGCCAATCCGCTTCTGCGGGAACCGGAGGACGCCCTCACCCCTGAAGATCTCCCGGGTGCGGGTCATAGTGCACAGCAGGGTCCCGTCGATCACCTGAGCGGCAAGCTCGGTCGGCGTGGTGGGGGGGTCGGTACTCGCGCACTGGGCTTCATACGCCGCACGCTCGGGCGTGCCGCTGATGCTCAGGGCGTTATCCCGGAGCCACCGGTAGACGGCGTAGGCGTCCGGATAGTCCGCCAGATCGGCTTTCAGGTCCTCGGGGAGGGCCGCCTGTGCCTTCTTGGTCAGGCGGGCGTGCGAGGTGGTCCGGGTGCGCTCGAGGAGTCCGCCGATCACCAATCGCGTGACGGCATTCTTGCCGTTGACGGTATCCGCATCATCATCCAGACGCACCGTCACCACCCGCTCCGGCAGTTGCAACTCAATCTCGATCAGTTCAGTCATGCACGCCCGCAGCCACTGCACCACCTCCGCGTCCGGCAGGTTGGCACCACTCCCCGTCGCGCCCTGGGCGGGAGCGGGCTGCGGTGCCGCCGACGCGGGGACGGGGCGTGAGGGCGTGCCCCGATGGTCCTGAGCCGGTACGCTCGTTGCGCCTGCGAGTGCACCGTCCTGGATGATCCGGGCCGTGTACGCCACCAGGCCGCCCGGGCAACGCGCGATGGTCTCCTGGTAGAACCCGTGAAGCAGGTTGGGCTTCGACCCTGGCTTGATGCCACTTCCCTCCACGGTCGCCATGGTCATGGGCGCGAGCTGCGTCCTGATCGGCTGGTGACCATTCACGCGGACCACCGCTTCGCCCAGCGTGAATTGAGAGAACTCCTCATAGGAGAGCAGGTCTCGCTCGACGAGCTTGGCGGACACGGCATTGCTGCCCTCGTGCTCCAGCACGCGGATGGAGCGGCTACCCGTCACCCCGACTTCCGTGGCGGTCGTCTTGCCGATCAGGTCCCGGATCTTCTTCGCGTCATCCCCATTGATGCCGCGCGGGAACACGATCACGCGGGCCACCACGTTCGTCGTGATGGCCTTCCAGTACGCCTCCCCGTATACCAGTTGGCCCTGCGCGTCGTTCTGAATCCCAAGGTGGTGGGAGATGTTGTACGAGCGCAGCGTCCCCAGGGACCGCATCATGTAGTTGATCTTCCCGATGCTGGGCAGCTCGTCCATCATGTACGCCAGGTGCACCCTGAGGCGGCCGCCCTGCTCCGCCGCTACACGCATGGCCGCTGCATCCAGCAGGCGTTTGTAGAGTCGGAAGAGCACCTCGCCTGAGCCGTCCATCATGTTCTTCTGGTTGATGCCCACCATCACCAAGGAGGGCTGACGGAAGCATTCCTCCAGTTGCGTGGTCTCGGTCGGAAGGCCACTCGTGGCCCGGACGACGTCTTGATTGAAGAACACCTTGAGGGCACTGATGATGCCGTTCTTGGTCTCGGCGAAGTTGCTCTCGCCCGCGTCCCGGTACCCGGTGAGGATCGCTTTCGCCTGCTCGTCCCTGGCCGTCTCGACCCATTCCATGAGGCGGTCGTCGGGCAGCATGGCGTGTTCCAGGACGTGACCCATGTGGGCCCGGTCGCCCATCTCCGTGCGGAGGAGCCACATCAGCGCGGCGATCATGAAGCGCTTCTTGTCGTTGTAGTGCTTCCCACGCTCCTCCATGAACTCTGGAGGTGGGAACACGGCGTCCGCCACCTCCAGCGCGTCCGAGAAGGAGAAGACGCCCGCGATCAGATTCACGCGCGCCCCATACGGCTCATACGGCGCGAGCAGCACCGTGCGCCGCTTCCGCGCGTGCCAGTACCCGATCGTCTCGTAGAACCCGCTGTCCTTCTGCGGCCACTTCACGTCGAACACCACGCACGTGATGCCCAGGTGCGCGCCCAGGAAGATGTTCGGCTGGAAGAACGACGTCGTCTTCCCGCTCCGGATGCCGCCCCACACCAGGGTGTTCTGGCACCAGTCCTCCAGCGGGATGTACATGGGCGGCAGGTCCTTGGAATCGAACGTGCCGCCCACCTCGCCGCTCTTGAGGTACCCGAGGAATCCGATGAACGGGTCGTTCGTGGAATCACTCCCGAACATGTACCGCTTCAGGGCCGCCTTGTTTTCCCAACGGGCAAGCCCTGGATCCTTCTGCGGGACCGCCTTGCGACTGGGGAAGAATTTCATCGTGAGGGGAATGGCGATGACGGGCAGCAGGAGGGCCAGCCAGTACCAGGCCATGCCCGCGGAGAACTGCGCGCTGAGCCAGGGGCCACACTTCTCGTCAGTTCCACAGGCGATCAGCAGGGCGGCCATGGCGTCCTCCTTCAACTGGCGGGCCTGCGCAAGGCCAGTGTGCTGGAAGATCAAGGCGGCCGACCGTTGACCGACGTCCAGGGCCTGCATGAGCAGGACGCCCACGGCGAGCATGGTGCTGCTCATGGCCGCAACGGCGACGGGACTCGGCGGGTTCGCCTGCGGCCGCTCCGGTTGAGAGGGCGTCACGGCGCGCTCCGGAGACGCCGCCAGATGGCCGGTACCGTCACGCTGACGGGAGGAGTGGGGTGGGTGCTGCAGGGCTGTGCGGGTGACGTGGGGGTGTAGAGCGGGGAGACGCGAACGGCGCCTCCCCGAACTCTCCACGCCGTTTGATGGGCGTGTGTCATGTTCAGTCCTCTTTCTGGTCTGACGTCGAGGGCGGATTCGTCTGTCCGGCGCTGGCAGGGGTGACCTTGGGTGCCGGGGCGGGGGAGACCCTGGGTGCAGGAGCGGGGGGTTCAGCGGGGGCTGGAGGCGTGGGCGTGCTTGCCGGTGTCGCTGCAGCAGACTGCGGGTTCGGCGTGACTGGAGCAGCCTGGGGTGCAGGTGCAGGCATCGGTGCCGGTGCAGGCGCAGGAGCAGGACGAGGTGCCGGTGCCGGAGTTGGCCGGGGTGCAGGAGCAGGAGACGCTGGTGTCGGTGCAGTCGGCGCCGTAGGCGTCTCTGCAGGCGTCGATGGGGCCGGGGCAGGAGCTGGACGCGGCGCGGGGGCGGGAGACACTGGTGTCGGTGCAGTCGGCGCAGCCGGAGCCGAGGGGGTCGCGGCAGGCGTCGGTGCGGGTGCAGGGGGAGTGGGACGAGGTGCAGGAGTCGGTGTCGGGGTCGCTGGAGCAGTCGGGGCCTGTGCTGGCGTTGGGGCGGGCGCAGCAGCAGACGGCGTCTCACTCGCCGGTGCAGTGGTCGGCCTCGGGGCAGGCGGGGCTTCCGGAGTCGAGGTGGGCGCTGACGGGGCCGATGGCGCAGGGGCCGGGGAAGCGGTCGGCGCTGCCGCGGGCGTGCTCGCCGCTGCCGCTTCACGATTGGCCAGTCGTGCCTGGGAGATCTCGTTCCGGGACGGCGCACGTGCGGGCGTGGGCGCAGGGGCCGGTGCGGGCGCAGGTGCGGGGCTCGGGCCCAGCGGACTCACGTCCACCCCCGGAATCGCACGCCCTCCACTGGACGCCGCATGAATAGCCCGCCTCGGCACGCCCCCAAGGACCACTGCGGGTCTCGGACCCTGCTCTGCCCGCTGCCGGTTCCGTTCTGCTTCCACATCCAGTGGATTCGGAGCGGGTGGGGGTGCCTGGTTCGGCGTTCCGGAGTACGCCGGCAGGTTCGTTCCTTCTCCCCGGAGCGACTGGCCGTCTTGCGTTGCCTGCCGTGGGGTCACGATGGCGGGTCCCGGGCGGGCAGAACCTTCACTGCCGCCCTGGGCTCGCATGGCACTGATGGCCCGGCCGCTCGGGGGGCGGACGTCGTCGGCGTACGCGGTCGCGCCTCGGATCGCAGCAGCGCGGTCTGCCGTCGCAGTTGCCTCAGCCTCGGCAACGGTCACCCTGGGGTGCAGTTCTGCCGCGTCTGCGTCGCGCGGCCCGAACTGATTGGTACTGTCCGGTCCGCGCCTCGCCTGGATATCCTCGCGAATGGCCCGAATGTCACTCCGCACGGCCCGCGCGGGTCCAGCGACACCGGCCTCCCAGGCCTGGCCAGCCTTCTGCGCGTTGGCCGTTCCACCCCAGGCGGACGCGGCAACCTGCGCCCGAGCTGCCTGGAGGCTCTGACCGGCGGACGCCCGCACTGCCTTGGCGCCCGTGCTGAAGGATTCCTGGGCCTGGGTACCCACGGCCGTAGCGACGCCACGCCCGCCCGCGACCGCAGCGCCCGCGCGTCCCTGACCATTCTCGCGGGCACTCCGGAAGGCTGCGTACCCCGCGCCAATCGGCGTGCTCATGCTGGGTGCTGTGACTGCTTCGGGCGGAACATTGGGATTGGTGGCCGCCGCGCCCTGAGCGCCTTCCGTGACGGTTTCAGGAGGGACACTGCCGGATGCACTGACCGATCCACTGGGCACACCTGGTGCGGCACTCTCCCCGCCAGCGGTGCTCCCTCCAGTGGAGGTCCCGCCACTTCGTTTGCCGAGCATGCCGCCCACGGCTTTGGCCTGCACGGCTTTCATGAGCATTTCAGCGCCTGCCAGTTTCGCGGCGCCGCCCAGGACTTTCGTGAGCGCTCCAGTTTCCACGCCAGAGGACTCACCGCCGCCAGAGATCCCGATCAGTCCAGCAATGCCACTGGGCAATCTGCGGAGTGCGGACGCGGCAATCGACAGGCCGACGATCAAGGCGGCCACCATCAGGATCATCTGCCCGAACAGTTCTTTCAGGCTGCTCAGGTCGGACTGAATCGGGAGCATGACCTGCTCGTTGAGCTGGCACCCGATCTCCGTGAAGCTGCACCCCTGATCGATACTCCGCTGGTACCGTTGGAGGTTCGTGGCCACTTCAGCGTTCATCTTGGTCACCGTCGGCGTCAGGCGAGCCGCAGGGATGCTCAGGCCCACCGTGGTGACGCTCGCCACCCCAACCGGCATGAGCGCGGCCGTCAACATGGCCGCGAGGTACGAAGCACCAACGTACCCGGCGGGTTGGAATCGGCCCAGCACCAGGAAGGCAATGGCGATGGGCAACAGCAGCAGGGACAGTTGCAGACCGAACCCCACCGCGAAGATGATCCCGGCGAAAATGGCGAACAGCCCGTACAGGAGGAGGAAGCCGATGTTGAACACCCAGCCGTTCCCGGAGAAGGCCTGATTGATGCCAGCCTGATCCTTCTCCAGCTGCTGGGCGTACAGGCTGTTCACGAGGTTGGGGTCCTTCAAGTCGCCCGAAATTTCCCCAGCCTTGATCGCGTCCAGCTGCTTGCGGATCTCCGCTGCCTGAGAGCCGCGCGCGACGAGCAGGGCGACGTTCTTCCCTAACGCTCGTGTTTGCTCCTGCACGCTCGTCGGGCCTTCCGTCATGGCGCGGGTGCCTACAGCTGCTGACATGCTGTACAGGCTGACGAATCCTTCCATGGCACTGGCCTGAATGTCGGGCAACAGTCCCTTGTTCTCCCGGGCGGGGGACACGAGCAGGCCGATCACGGCGGCGATCATGAAGGGCATGAGCGCCTTCTCCGGCGCCCCACCCATGACCGCGGCGAAGAGCTTCCAGAAGAAGAACGCGGCCGTCAGGGTCAGGCCGACGGTCGCCATGCCAGTCCAGAGGCCCCACCGTGCCCAGAGGTCGATGTTCTGAGCGAAGAGGCAGGGCGCGTTGGGGAGGAACGCACTCAGGGTCACGTCAGCGGTTGACGCGACGGCTGCGGTGGGGCACTCGACGGGGGTGCCTGCGGCGTGCGCCACCCCGGCAAGCAGGACCAGCAGGGGCAGCGCACGAATCACTTGCTGCCGCCCATCAGGCTGCGGATGTCACTGCGCCGCTCATCACTCGGGCGGAGTGTCTGCCCGATGCTGTCCGCGAGCAGGTCCGTGCGTTTGACCATGGACTTGTACTCTTCCTCCTGGCGGCGCGTGGTCTCCTCGATGAGCTGCCGGTTCCGCGCGGTCCGCTCCCGCTCCTGCTGCTGGAAGTGACTGAGCAGCTGGTCGTTCTGCTCGTTCGTGATGGTCTGGTTCTGGCTGATCGTGGCGAGCTGCTGACTGAGGGCATCGAACCCACCCGCGTTGACGTTCAGTTGCTCGATGGCCATGGTGCCCAGGATCTTCAGGGCCCCCTCGGCACTCAGGGTCGCCTGGAGGTTCGCGGCCTGCCCGGGCGCGCGGCGGGCGGCGTCCGCGGCCACCTGACTGGTGCGGGTCACGAGTTTCATCGAGTCTCGCTGACTGGCGGCCATTTCACCCGCCTGCCGGATGCGGGTGCGGAGGCCTTTCAGTTCCTCCTCCCGCTGCACGAGGGCACGGTACCTCGGCATGTCCCGCTGGGACTGGGCCTGGCTGATCTGTGAGCGCACGTCCGCGATCTGCTGGTCTGCTGACGACAGGATGCGCGCGACGCTGCCCCGGGGGTCGTTCGGGTCGATGGTGCGGGCGTTCCCATTCAGGGAACTCAGGCCGCCGAACTGCCCGACCAGGCTGTTGATGCTGTTCACGCGGTCGGAGAAGTTGCTGTTACTGAACATCTGCCGGACCGTGTTCCGGGCTTCGTTGATCTGCTTGACGTACGCCATGCCACGGTTCCCGGCGTCGATGATGGGCATGATCGTCGTCTTCATGTCCATGTAGGTATTGACGATGGGTTTGAGCATCTGCGCGAACGGCCCGATGACGGGGACCATCGTGAGTAGATCAATGGCTTTGGAGAGCATGGCGATCGTGCTGTCGACAGTCATCATGACGTTGTTGGCGCCGTCGAGCGCCCCGCTGATGGGGTCGAGGATGTCGTCCTGGGCGAGTGCGGGGCCGGATATGAAGGCCGTGAGCGCCAGTGTTCGGGTCACTGCGGGTCTATGCGGCATGCTGCTCCTCCTGCGCGATGTGAATGGCGGCCCGGGCTTCATCCCCGGCGTACAGTTCTGCCGCCACGTGGGCCCGGTAGTCTGCTTCCTCCTTTTCACTGGTGCTCATCCAGTACGCCTCCCGGGAGAGCCACAGCTGGCCGACATCGCCGTCCAGGTGCCCACTCCCGCCGTTCTGGAGGACAAGGACCTCGCGGAACCGGTTCGCTTCGCCGCTCAGCGAGGCGTACAGGGCACGCATGGACGCATTCAGATCGAAGAGTGCGGCGACATCTTCTCGCTCGGACGGCTTGCTCTCCAGCAGGATGCGGGTGTTCGCGTTGTTGACGACGTCCTTATAGGCTTTTGCGGTCTCGATGTTCTGCATGGCCAGGATGGGAATCATCCCGAGGGAACGGCCCGTCATGAACAGGCGGTTGGTGAGCTGGACGAGACCGGGAAGCTCCTTCGCGACCCCCGCTTCTTCTATGACGATGACCTTCCGGCCTTCCATGTTCATGCTTCGATTCCAGACGAGTTCGTTGGTCAGCAGCGTCCCGATGGTCAGGAGCTGGGGGTGGTCAATCATGCCGCTGATATCGAGGTACAGGTACCGGGACTGAACGTTCACGGTGGTGGGGCCGTCCAACAGGCTCCCGATTGGCGTTTTTTCGGTGGTGTAGGCCCGGAGTTCGTTGGCGACGTCGCTCACCTCACGGCGCAGCTCCGACTCGGACTGGACGGGCTTGTCCCCCACGATGTTCAGACGCGAAATGATGTCCGCGAAGTCCGTCAGGGTCCCCTCGCCCGTGTAGCGGTCGACCACCTCACCGCCCCGGTCCACGGGCCGGGAGAACCGTCGGTAGAACACCTGGATGGCCTCGTGCAGAATGCTGACGCGCCGCCCACTCAGGTCGTTGATGCGCAGGGCGCGCATCAACTCCAGCAGGTACGAGATTTTTTCGGCAGTGACCGTGTCGTCCTCATCGCGAAGATCGAATGGATTGATGCGGACCCGCTCGCCGGAGGGGAGCCGGGCGTTGGGCTTGATGCTGACGATGGCATCGGCGGCACCAAGCGCCGTGAAGAGTGGGAGGTAGTCCCGTTTCGGGTCGACGACCGTCAGGGAGGCCTGATGTCGGTGCACCAGCCCGGCAGCGAGCATGGAGATCAGAACGCTCTTCCCCCCGCCACTGCTGCCCGCTACCACCACGCCCGCGTTGCGGATACCCGGTGCGACTGGCGAGATCGAGAACACGTTGCCCCGTCGGCCTCGCAGGGGCAGCACGCCTTCACGCGTTCCCGACCATGGACCAGCCTGCGGCATGCAATCGACCGCGTTCCGGTAGTACGCCGCCACCTGATACGCGCTGCGCTTCCCGCTGAAGGGCGCATTCTGCAGGTACAGGTGAATGCCGTCCGCGTGCGACGCGATGCGGGGCATGCAGCCCCCGACCGAACTGAAGGCCGCGAGTGTCCGCTCACGCCGTTCGTCCAGTTCCTCCTGAGAGCGAGCGAAGATGATGGCGTGCATGCTCATTTCCGTGAGGACCTGCCCCATCTCCAGGGCCTGCACCAGGGCCGTCCCTTCCGAGATGCGCGTGTACACTTCACGCCCGGCCTTCATGGAGGGATCACTGGCAGCCGTTTCCTGCTTGTCCAGTGACTCGTTGATCTGCGCGCGGACTTTCGGGGCGTCCACGACCAGGTACTCGACCATGAACGTGGAGTGCGTGCCGCCCAGGGCCTGGATGATTTCTTCCGTGGCACCGACGTGGGTGCTCCGGGTCGGCTTGAGGAACGACACGATGCCCACCCGGGTGTGGCCGACGGTGAAGCAGGCGTCATGGTCCAGATCGATACCGCTGCACGCGACCTGGGCGCGCATGGTCGCCACGAAGGGACGTGGCGCCTTGGGATTGTTCTTGAGCTTCTGGCCGACGCGGTAGGCGGCCAGGTCACCGGCGTCGAGATCCCGTTGATAGACGGGTTTCTCCGCGCTGGCCATACCCGGGTTGAAGTAATCGACGATACGCGCCCAGACGTCGTCACTGGACATGGGGCTCGTGCGCATACCGCCGAGGGTGAGCTGCCGGGCGAGGCGACTCTGGAGCGTGGCCGCTTTGGAGACCAGGGCTTGCAGGTTGACGTCCTTGTACGGCGTCTTCTTGGGTCGGCCGGGCACGGTGAGGGTCACCGTGAAGTAGGCCGAGCTGTCGCTGACCCAGTGGCCACGCCGCATGCGTTCGAGGACCGCGTGATTCGCCTGGAGCATCCGCTCGACGGGACTGCCATCCCGCTCGATGGGCGCGAGTTGGGCGAGTGCCGTCCGGGTGGCCGGGCGATTGTCCAGGTAGAAGCGCACCACGGCGCCGGCAGGCAGCGCTCCCTGAATCGCGGCCATGATGCGGTCCCGATTGGCCACCCGGACGTCCGGCGTGGCCCGGGCCGCGGACAGGAGATCGACGTTCAGCCCGAACGTCATCTTGTTGTCGAGCGTGAAGACCGTGCCGTTCTCGAGGCCGTGGTACGTCAACTGCTGGGTGAGGTTACTTTGGTTCTCCGCCACTTTCAGGGCGTTGCCGACGTCGTGGTAGGGCATTCAGTCCACCTTGAAGGGAATGGGTTCCGGGTCCGGACGGGTGGTGAGGCCGCCCCGGAAGTAGACGGTGGCGACGTAATGCTCCAGGAACACGGGGGGAAGCTGCTGGAAGATGTAGCGGACAATGGGCACCGTCACGAACCGGAACGAGGCCCACGCGACGGCACCCGAGACGACCGGGGCAAACCCCCAGTCGCCGAGGAGGAGCTGCATGAAGAAGTAAGGGAAGGCGGCCAGGACGACGGCGAGCATGAAATGCGTCACCTCGTCCAGGCCCGCCTTCGGGACCCCCTTCCGGTACTGTGGGAATGGAATCTCGTCCATACGTGGTCCGTCAGCAGACGATGCCGAACGACGCGCCCAGGGAGATCAGGGCGGGGATGATCACGACGGCGCCGATGCCCCGGAAGAGGTAGACGTTGCCGCCGCGGCCGCCGAAGATCATCAGGATCGCGCCGATGATGAAGAACACGAGGGCGACCAGCGTGACCCACTTGCTCTGGGGGAGGATGTTCACGTACTTGCAGAACACCCCGGCTTTGTCGTCCATGTTCTTCTGGAAGGCTTCGGGGGTGGCCTGCGCGAACGCACTTGAGGTGACGGCGAGGGTGAGCAGGACCACGAGGCGCAGGTACAGGGCGTTCACGGCGTGCAGGGCGGAAACGGGGCGGACAGGGTTCTGAGTGTTCATGGGTGGACCTCCATCCCGCACCGTGAGGGACGTAGGGGTGACCGCCCACGCAGGGGAAGTACCCCCCCCTTCGGGGGTATTCCAGATGCGCGTGGAAATTCGGGGTGCATGTCGTCACCCCGAGGACAGGCACGCTGACGGCATGCCATATCACGCTGAACACCGCGCCGAGATCGAACGTCAACTCCATGCCCTGGACCCCGACCTGACGCTGGTCGAGCCGGAGAGCCCCGAATTCTCGACCTTCCTCGGGCAGGTCTCCGCTCAGGACGCCACGCTCGCCCGGCGGATCAATGAGGCCGTGATCGACGAGCAGGCTGAGGAGGCCCGCGAGCTGTTCGGGAAGGCGAGTCAGAAGGGCAACGCCATGACGGTCCTGACCACGCAGTTCCAGCGAGCTCAGGGGAAAAGTGCACGAGGGAAGGGGCGGGTGCGTCCGGCCACGTTCGTCGTGGGCGCCGGAGGCCTGCTGCTTGCGGCCGTGCTGATCACGGCGGTCATGCCGGAGAAAAAGGCCGCCGCATCCAAGAGTGAAGAGGCCGTGTCGGAGGCCGTCACCCCCACGGTCGCGGCCGCGCCGACCAGTAGCCTGCCGCAGAGTACGCAGGACACCCCCACACCTGTTGAGCCGATCACGCCGAGCAGCACGCCGGTGGCTGCACCGGAACCCATCTCGCCGACACCGGTCACCCCTACGCCTGCTGCGCCAGCACCAGTCGAGCCGGTCACGCCCGTGCAGAGTGCATACCCAGACGTGACGCCCATGCCAGTCACCTCTGCGCCCGTCACCCCTACGCCGGTGCCCGTCACGTCGACGCGTCTCCCTGATCCGTACGGGGGTTCAGTTGCGGCCCCGCAGCCGATCACGGCGGCGCCCGTGCCCGTGACGGCCAGGGCCACCCCCGTGACGGTCACCCCTACGTCTGCCTTCACCGGGGTAGCCCCTGCTGCGTCTGCGGCACCCGTCGAACGACAGGCCCTGATCTCCCAGCAACCTGCAGGGGCAGCCAGTCAGCCGGAGACCCGTCCCGCGGTCGTGGCGACGACGCCCGCGCCAGCGACCCCGCGTGCGGCCTTGACTTCCACGACGCCTGCGGCATCGGCTGCACCCCAGGCGACGGGCTTGGTGTCTCGCGCGGCCACGGAGCGGCCATCTGCCAACGCGACGGGCGGTCTCGTTTCCAGTGCTGCTGCCACGCCCGCGCAGTCGGGTGCCCTGGTCAGCGCGAGCACTGCGACTTCGCAGGCCACCACGACGGGCGGCTTCGTGTCCACGAGTTCGGGGCGTACCGTGCAACCCGAACTCTCCACCCCGGCCACCCCTGCGTCTTCACCCGCCCCTACGCCCTCCGCAGCTCCTCAGGTGGCCGGTGATGCCCGCAGTGTGGCCATGCCGGGGAGTGTGGTGGAAGCGACCCTGACGACACCGGTCGCCGTGTATCCCGGAGTCACGCATCCCGTCTGGGCACGCTCTGCTGACGGGGCGATGTGGCGGGGCACGGCTTCCCTCGATGACCGTGGACGGATCCTGCTGGCCTTCACGATGCTGCTCACGCAGACGGGCACGCAGGTACCTGTCACTGCTTATGTGGAGTCGTCGGACGGCCCTGGTATTGGCGGGCGCGTGCGGACCGCGTCACCGAATGCCGCCAGGACGGCGCTGAATGGCCTGCTCACTGGCGTTCAGTCCTTCGTGCAGTCCCAGTCGGCCAAGTCAACGACGTACTCCGCGTCAGGCCTGGTCACGACGCAGGAGCGCCCGCAGAACTTCTGGCTCGCGCTGGGCGGCAACCTGGCCCAGGCGTTCGTCGTGCCGGACACCAAAGCGCAGGTCGTGCCCTTCGGACAGCTGCCCGCCGGAGAGCCGCTCGCCATCCGAATCGACGTGAGCGTGAAGTGATTCAATCACCTCCCAGCCCTCGCCCCACGCCCATGGACCGGCTCGCTCAGGCGAACCGGAATCGGCAGGCGATCGAGGAGCTGCTCGCAGTTGACGACGTGCTGACCGACGCGATGCTATCCAGGGTGGGGCTGGACGGCACGCGTTTCCCTGGGCTGACCCTGTCCGTGCAGCCCATGCGGAAGAGCTCCTGGACGGTGGACGTGACGTTTCGCGCAGCCTCGGACTCCAGGCTGCGGGACGCGCCGATCAGCTCCCTGTCCCACGCGGCAGGCACAGCGGCCATGCGGTGGCAGCTGGCCGCGAGTGCCGAGCAGTGGACGATTGACCGGGGCGGCCGTTTTCACCGACCGGACGCTGTCATGAAGGACGGGGAAGAGCTGGTCGCCATGGAGTACGACGCGGGATACGACCGCCGCACGATCCGCCGCAAGGTGCGTCAGTTCGAACCGTACAGCAGACTGGTCTGGGCGACCCCCAGCGCGATCCGATCCGCCCGGATGAAGGCGGACTACCCGCACGTAGAGGTCATCACGGTGGACTACTGGAGTGCCCAGACCTGAAGGTGACGCTGGTACTGGACCTGCCGGTCGTAGTTCTCGGGCCGGGTGACGACCAGAATGAGCGTGCTGGAGTGCAGTCGGAGGGTGCTGCGGTGCCGCCGGATGAGGGTGGCCACCCACTTCGTGCTGGGGGGCCCACTCGACACGCGGATGTAGAGCACGTGCTCTCGCCCGGCGGCATCGTTCAGGCGCAGTGAGCGGGACCCCACAAGGGTCACGGTGTACCCACGCGCGACGGCCATGAGGGTCGCTTCGCGCAGCGCCACTTCATCCGTAGCCGTGCTCGCGGAGAGGGGTTTCGGGTTCGTGAGCTGGCACGCCGCCCGGCCAGCCGTACCCAGGATGACCACAGGACCGAGGACGCCGTGCACGACCCGCAGGAGGTCCTGCTGGACCAGGGCGGCCACGTCCACGCGGCCATCGAGATCCGCGAGTCGGCGGCTCCCGATGGCCAGGTCGTGCAGGAGAGAGGAAACGTCCGCCAGAGCATCGGCGGACGTTTCCCGGTTCAGGGGTTCACTCAACTGGCACCCAGGCGCTCGACCGTGACCGTCCGCAAGACCTCAGCGGCCGCCTGCCCGTCCACGCTGCTGCCCTGCCACTGGGCGTTGATGCTGGTGGGGGCAGTGGTCAGATCGACCTGACCGTACTTCGTTTCGCCTGGGTTGACGCGCACCACGGCGTCCGTCGCCCCCAGGCCTTGAACGCCGTTCAGAGTGAGGCGCCGTTCGTCGAACGTGACCGGGACGCTCCCGGAGTTGGTAATCCGGTAGTAGACCCTCGTCTGCTGCCCGTTGGTCAGGGCGCGAAACTCGACGTCCGCCCGTGCTGGCAGAGACACGGGCACGGACACAGGAGAGACGGCGGGTTGTGGGGTGACCTGCGACGTGACCGCCCTGGTCGGCGTGGAGGTCGTCGTCCGAGGAACGGTTGCAGTGGGGGCAGATGCAGTGGGGGTTGCAGCGACTGCACGGGAGGCCGTGGCCGGAGCTGGCACGCTGGTCTGCGGGAGCGCGTTGGTGGGTGCGGCCTGAGTGGGGAAGCCGGGGATCTGCTGCTCGGGTTCCGGCGCCTGATCAGCGCGAACGATGATGTTCCGCACACCGCCACCGCGGGACGGCGCAAGGCGCGCCTGGAAGAAGTACACGCTGTCAGCCGTCATCACCAGGATCGGGTACGAGCCGGTGCTGGCCGTCGCTCCGATCACCACCCGTTGACCGCGCTGGGAGAACTGCAGGACGCCCTCGCGGGACGTGATGACATCCACCACGTCATCGGGGAGATTGAGCACCCAGATTTCGCCCATGGCGATATCGAGAATCCCGTACGCCTGCTTCAGATCACTGGCGCGGTACTCGCGGGTGATGCTGCCGCCCATGTACGTGTTCTGGGGGGCCTCCATTGGAGCTGCGGAGGCGAGGCCAAAGGCCAGTGATGCTCCCAGGATGACCATCTTCAGACGCGTTTTCATTTCTGCTCCTCAACGTTCACGGTGAGTGGGGTGGTGACGGTTTGTGTGCCATCGGACGTCGTGATCTGCAGGACGTACGCTCCGACGGTCTGAGTGGCGGCCGCGCTGATCGTGAAGCCGAGCGGGTCGGTGTCCCGCGTGACGCTCAGCGCGCCCGTGATGCCGGTGATCCGCACGTCGGTAGCGAGTTCTCCAGCGCGGTCCGGCGTGATGGAGACTCGGCGCTGCTGGCCGGGCTGCAACGTCAGGGCCGTGATGGGTTTGACGGTGTACGGCGTACGGGTCGTGGGGGTGACCGTCACGGCCAGGACGGCCGTACCGCTCCCGCCCGTGGCAGTGACGGCCAGCGGCACGCTGTAGGTCCCTGGGGCCGCCCCGGACTGCACGGCGACGGTCAGGGCGCCCGTGCTGGGCGTCACGGTCAATTCCGCCGGAACTTCGCGGGCGGTGATGTTCAGGCCCGTGACGGTGTCAGTGGTGCCACTGACTTTGCCGGTCACCTGGACGCGTGTAGAGCTGCCCGGTGGGAGGGTGACGGCACTGGGATTGAGGGTGACCTCGATGGTCTGAATGAACGGATTGCTGAAGGCCCCGTTGCCGCATGAAGACAGCAGGAGGGCGGCGGGCAACAGCACGGTGCTGAGTCGTCGCATGCCCCGAGTGTGTGTGACGTAGGGGTGACGAAACAGGAAACCCCCGAGACACAAGGTCAATCGGGGGCATCTTCTGCGGGTGAGCGCAGTTCGCGTGCAGGCCTGGGACGCAAGGTCAACCAGTAGGGCAGGCGAAGTCAACGGGGTGATGATGAGGGTTCAGGTGATGCTGAGGATGTGGATCACGTTCACAACCTGGACTGGTTGTTCCCGCTTGTAGGTGACGAGTGTGGACGTGTACTGGGTGTGCACGTCGTTGATGGCTGGTGCGGTCACGCCTTCTGGGACGTGGCGCTTACTCGTGACGGTTCCGGCAGTCATGATCTGACGGCTGGTGGTGGGCACGAGGCGGTGGTGCGTGGAGGTGACGGTCACGGTCTGTCCAGCGGTGGCGTGGAGCAGGGCCTGACCGAGTGATCCGGCGGTGCTGACTTCGCCGATCTGGGGGTGTCCATCGGTGAGGCGGACAGTTTTGGGGACGCCGGCGATGGTGATCTCGAAGGTGCGGCCGATGTTGCTGTCCACGTCACCCGGTTCCACGTCGAGCAGGTCGCGTTCGAGTTGACTGATCGCGGCGTCTGTTTCGAACATGCGGGTGCGGGCTTCATCGTAGGCGGCACTTTCACGCAGGTCCCCGTCTTCGATCGCGCTGCCCATCAGTTCGGAGATGGTCTCTCGTTCCTGTCGGAGGGCGCTCAGGCGGGTGAGCATGTCGGCGTGTGCCGCGACGGAAACCACACGTTTCTTCGCCGTGGTGGTCCGGCTGGGGCGCCGTTTCTGGGGAGTGGGTTCCGGGACGGTCCGCTGAGGAGGGGTGGGCGTGTACGGCTTCCACTTCTCGACGGGTGCAATCTTCCGGACGCGGAAGGCGGGTTGGCCTTCGCTGTGGAGGTAGACGCGCCTGCTGTCATCCACGCCGTCCATCTGATCGAGCGCGGCCAGCACGCGGGCGCGCAGGTACGTGTCACTGATGGTTTCGGCGAGGACCCGGGCGTCACGAGGTGACGCGTCCCAGGGGATGAGCAGGCCTTCGACGTCGAGGACCTCGGTCAGGAGGCTCTCGCTGAGGACCTGATACTCACTGTGCGCGAATTGGGTGGCTTCCAGCGCGCCCGCTTCACCCCTGGAGAGGACGGTTTCCGCGTTGAACACGCGGTCCACTTCCATCCATGAACGGGAGAGACGCACCAGGGCGCTTTCGGCACGGAGGTCGATGTCCACGCCCTCGCGGGTGTGCACGGTCAAGGGGTCAATGAAGTCGCGTTCCGTCACGGCCACGCGGTCACCGGACTTCACGCCAGCGAACGGCATGCCTTCGGTGATCGCGGTGCGTTGGTGGCGCGCCATGACCCCAGCCTTCACAAGGGCGAAGAACGCGTCGTATAGGGCGGGGTACTGCTGTTTTGTGCCGATCAGGACGCCGGCCAGGGGCGCCGTGATCGTCACGTCATCGCCGCGTTTGCGGGCAGCGGCTCGCTGGGCGGCCACACTGGCCTGCTTGTCCACGCAGCGTTCGAGGAAGTCAGGGTCGATGGTCCGGCGAAGGAAATCGGCGACGTTCCGCTTGGGGGCGTGGGGGGCGAGCTGGGCCAGATCAAGTCGGTCATTCATGGGTGCTCCAGGGGAGCGGTGGGGGGATCTCTCCCCACCGCAATGGGGAAAGAGATTCAGTTCAGAAGGGCACGTGAATTTCGCTTGCGCCTTCGGGGATGGACCACCAGGCGTCAGCCCACCACGCGAGCGGGTTCTGTAGGGCCAGGTGATCGTCCAGGATGTTGTCCTGATCGACCAGGGCGAGGAGTGCACGGCCCAGGTTCAGGTCGGTGCCGCTCTCTTCGAGGGCTTCGGCGCAGTTCGTGAGCGTTTCGCTGACGCGATGCGCCGCCAGGTACTGGGTCCGGATGTCCTTGGCGTGATCCAGGGCGGCGATCCATTCCGCTTCTGGGGCGACGTCCGCGGCAGCTTCAGCAGCAGCGAGTTCGCCTTCCAGGCGGAGGAGGGTCAGTCGGGCGTCGCGCGCCCGGGCGTCGGCGCTCTGAGCGCAGGCTTCGAGCGCGAGTTGCATGGGACGGACGTAGCGGGTGCCACCCTGAACCCGGACGCGCTGGGCGCGGCGGGTCGTGATAGGCACGTGGGCGAGCTGATCAAGTGCGTCTTCCGCGTGTTTGATGCGCACACCGGCTTTCACGCAGGCGGCCACGAAGGTCCGGTCGGCCTTACCCTGACGGTCCAGCTTCCGGCCGTAGAGCACGGCGGCCGCCAGGTTGAACCGGAAGAGGAGGGTGGGGTTGGCCCGGTGCAGGGCACCGGCGACGGCTTCGTCGTCCTTGGACGCACGCTGGAGGGGGGTACCGATCAGCGCCGTCAGGAGGGCGGAGCCCAGCTGGGACGGACGGGAGACGGCGGTCTTGCCGCGCAGGGCTGCCTGCACGCCGCGCAGCGCTTCACGGACATCATCCATGGGCGCGTTCAGGGGCGTACCGGTCAGGGTGAGCGCGAGACGTGCCGCCGCGATGGCGTCATGTCCCTGGCCGGGAATCCCGGCCTGCTCGCAGAACTGAGCGAACCGGTCCCGCACCTGACGTTCCTGCTGCCGCTTCCGGTGCACGGGAAGGAGTTCCCGGACAGGAAGGCGAGTGAGGACCGCACCGTGGATGGGGCCGAACCGCTGGTAGGCGCGCAGGGCGCGGATCTGATCCAGCTGGTGGAGCGGGGCTTCGTAACGCTGGGGCGCCACGGGTTCAGCGGTGAGGATGTCCGCGAGACGCTGGTCGCCGTCTTCGCCAGTGACGGCGTCGAGGCGGTGCGCTTTCGCGTTCCGGTTCACCCACAGTTCCGTGACGGTGGCCAGTGCGCGGGCCTGCCGCATCGTCGACTCGCTCAGTTTCGGGCGGGCCAGGATGGCGCGGGCATTCGCTCGCACAGCGCGGGCGATCCACGCGGGCGTCAGGGGCAACACGCTGGTGCGGGCTTCCGGGAGGGCTTTCGTGGGGATGGTCTTCCCGTTGACACCGGCGGCCAGGAAGGTCGCGGTGACGCGGCGCAGACCGCCTTTTTTCACGATGAGGTTCTTGCGGCCTTTCGGGAGGTGGCTCGCGGGACGGGTCGTCTTGGCCAGACGGACCCACTCGTCGAAGAGGGCGCCGTCGTTGCCGACCGTGGCGAGGAGCCTGGAGCGCCCGGAGGCGATCGCAGCGGGTGCGCCACTGGCA
Source organism: Deinococcus sp. LM3 (assembly GCF_002017875.1). Lineage (NCBI taxonomy): Bacteria > Thermotogati > Deinococcota > Deinococci > Deinococcales > Deinococcaceae > Deinococcus > Deinococcus sp. LM3. The sequence goes on from NZ_MUFV01000004.1 coordinate 183,877, forward strand.
CGCTTGTCGTCGACCAGACGTTCGGCCGCCATGGGCATCTCTGCGGGCAGTTTGTACTGCACCCAGGCCAGCCAGCGGAAGCCGTTCTGGTTGGGGTTCCAACCGGTCCGGCGGATTTTCCCGCCTTCGGTTTCAGTGACTCGCGGGAGCAGCTTGTTCAGCTGGTGCAGGGCGCCGTCATACGCTTCGAGCAGCCCGCCGAAACGGGTGCTGTATTCGTACGCGACTTCCAGGATCAGCGGGCCAGCGTTGCGCGCGAGCTGGTCACGAGCGAAGAGCTGCTGGTCAGGCGTTCCCTCCGTGGCCATGGAGGCCAGGTGCAGGGTCTCGACGTCCGTGAGTCGGACGTAGTCGTTTTTTACCTGACGCAGCACTTCGAGGAACACATCCTCCCCGAGCACGTTCGGGACGGCAAGTACGGTTTGGTGGCGCTTCTCGCTCCAGATTTCACGTTTCATGGTCATGGGAGGCTCCTGGTGGAGGTCCGGACCGAAGCTGCAGCGCCGTGCCCCGTATGGGACCCCGGCACGCAGTTCGTGCCGGGAAGGATCGGGTGGACGGGGCTTAACGGGGCAGCAGCTGCTGAAGCTGGTTGGTGGGCACGATGACCCGGTAACCGACCCCGCTGGTGGGGCGGAAGTTGACGACACTGGTGTCGCCATGCGTGAGGATGATCAGACGCACGGACCCGCTCACGGGCACGGTCCTGGACTGCATGCGGTCCCAGCGCGCTTCGCGTTGAGCGTCCTTGATCGTGTCGATCAGGTCGCCGACGTGCAGCGTGACGGGCGCGAGGCCAGCGGCCTGCAGGCGGATGACCATGCGGCCATCCTTCAGGTTGTCCGTGCTGCGCTGAACGAGCGTCAGGCGGGTGCTGTGCTCTTCCCAGCCTTGCAGGGTGACGATCAGACCGCTGATGAGGAAAGCGGCGATAGTGGCCACGCCGAAACCGGCGGGCAGGTCGAGCAGGATGACGGCGGCCATCAGGGCGAGGGCGATGACGGCAACGGCGAACTGCTGACGGGTGATGATGAGCATGACGCACTCCTTGTGCCCACGGATGGGCGGTGAAGGCGGAGTGCGTCAGCAATCAATGTGTGGGCCCGGGAGGGCGCCAGCACACTGCTTGCTGACGCACTCCTGAGCGAAAAAAGAGAAATCCTGCCGGTCCCCGTGAAAGGGGGTGCCCTCGTGGGGGCCGGCAGGATTTCGACAACGGGGGCGAAGTGACCTTCGCGGAGAAACTGAGATGACTGTAGCACCTTCTGCGCCGCGCTACAGCGGGAAATGCCACGTCGGATCCACCAATGAGAAAATCCCCGAGACGCAAGGTCAATCGGGGATCATCCAGCCGGATAGGGCTGTTGTTGTACGGTTCGAGGACACAAGGTCAACTCGGCGCGTACAGCATCTCAACGGGGTGACTCAGAAAGGCAGGTCCTCGTCGGGCGGGAAGTGATCATCCAGTCCCTGATCGATGTCGAGTCCTCCCGAGTGGGTGGGGGCGGGGCGCGTCGGGGCCGGGCTGCTGGAGCGGGAGGCTCCGGCGGCGACAGGCTGACGTGCGGGGGCGGGCGCGGCACTGCGGGTCGGCGTGCTGCCCTGCGCGGTGGTGCCACGGGCGAGCGCTTCGACAAGGGACGCTTCCACCTTGGTGGTGTTGCGCTTGTTGCCGTCGCGATCCGTCCAGGCTTCGTTGGTGAGGCGTCCCTGCACGAGCACGGGATCCCCTTTGCGGAGGTCCTTCATGCGTTCGGCGAGTTCGCGCCACAGGGTGACGTCGATCCAGTGGGTCTTCTCCTGCTTCTGACCCTGACGGTCGTTCCAGGTCTCGTTCACGGCCAGGCCGAGTCCGAGCACGGCGTCGCCGGCGGGTGTGTAGCGGAGTTCGGGGTCACGGGTGACGTTGCCGATCAGGATGACTTCGTTCATGCCGCCACTCATCCGCACACCGCCTCCGGCGTCCTGAATGAGTTCCGGCGAGTACCCGAGCTGCTCCATGCGCTGGGCTTTGACGCGGACCATGCTGCGCTTGCCGCCTTCCGGTGCGTCCCACTGGCTGTACTCCACGCTGCCTTCGACCATCACGGCGTCGCCGGCCTTGAGGTTGCGTTCGGCCTGCCATTCGGCGGGTTTGCCGAGGATGGACACGCGGTGGTACCAGGGGAGTTTGCGGGGCTGGCCGTCACTGCCGGTGATGTGATCTTCACCGGCGATGGTGGCTTCGAAGACGGCGGTGCCGCTGGGGGTGTAGCGCATTTCGGGGTCGCGAGCGAGAACGCCGATCAGGAAAACGTGATTCATGCCTCGTGCCATGGTGTACTCCTTGCCTCCAGTGTGGAGGACTTCAGGTCCGGGGGCTGTCCGCCCTCCGGTGAGAAGGGGGATCAGCTGGGCGGGTGAAGTCGAGTGCGGTCGGGGGAGCCCGGCACGCTTTGGACGGTGCCGGGCCGCTCGAGGCGACCCACAAGGGTTACTGGTGGTTCAGGCGGGCCTGAACGGCGGGGAAGAGGTGGAGTCGGTCGGTGCGGATGGGTTCGCCCAGGGCGAGGCTGGTGCCTTGCTCCTGTGCTCTCACAGCTGCTCTGAGACTCTTGGGGCAGGCCCCGAACTGGAACTTGGACGTGCCGCCGACGGTGTATTCGAGTACGAACATGAGGCCTCCTTCCGGAGGCTGCAGTGGGGCCCGGAGGCCGCATCAGCAGCCTCCGGGCAAAGCAAAACCCCACCGTGCACGTGCGTGCAATCCCGAACGGGAACGGTGGGGTTTTGACAACGGGGGCAGGGGGTGAACCCTGCAGGATTTCGTGCTGCCATTGTTGGCAGAGTCCAGCCCCCGCGTCAAGTGCTCCTCCCGTACCGCACCCGCCGGGCGCGCAGGAAGGTGTCCAAGGACCCGGGCATGGCTTCACGGCGCTCGTGTGCGACGTAGGCCGCGCGAGCGGTCTTCGGGGCCGCGTCATGGCCGATCAAGCGCAGGTACCGGATGGTGTCCTCGATGGGCCGTCCAGTGGCCGCCCACTCGCGCGCGACCAGGTGCGCCGCCCGCGCTTGATCTTCGGGTGGGAGCTGGGCGTATACGTCCTCCAACGCCTGAGTGGCGGTCTGTGGCGTAGAACGGGCATCTGTGCTGCTGTACCCCCACGGCTCGCCACGTGGTGCGGTGTACGCGGTGCGCATGCTCGCGCGGTACTCGTCCAGGGTGTACGGTGCCCCCCGACCATCCGGGTGTTGGTGCCCGACATGGCTGACGTACGTCTGGCCGACCTGGAGCACTTCCGCGTGGCTGTAGCCGTTGTTGTACAGCGCCCACGCAAGGTGATACCCCGTGTCGTTCCGGCCACCGAGTGTTCCGTCCTGAACTTTCTGGAGTGCCCAGTCGAGGATGCGGCTGCTGGGGTATCGGTCGTCACCGCGGGGGAGAGGACCGGTCATCGGTGGTGGCGCCGGGAGTGGTGGCACCAGGCGGAGCGCTTCGCGCAGGGTCAGGGGCAGGTCGTCGAGCGTGTCGATGTCCGCCGGGTCCCGGAGGTACACGTAAGGCCCCTTGCGGGTCACGGTCGGCGGCAGGATGGCGTTTCCGCCGTCGCCCCGGACGTCGACGCAGTCGGGGGCGCCGTGGGTGGACTTCCCGACCAGATTCCCGACGCGCCACTCGGGTGCCCGTAAGTGCCAGTGATAGCCGCCGCCCGTGCGGACGTGCGGCCGGATACCCAGCGAGTGGGCGTACGCGCGGCCTTCGTCACCGTCGAAGTCAATGACGATCCGGCCACTGATGCGGCCGGTCACGAGTGCCATCCCGACGTTCTGCGTGTTGGCAAACCACGCCGTGACGGTTTCTGCGGAGGGGGCGGCAGTCTGGAGGGGCTTCCAGCTGGCCCGGAGGCGCGCGGGGTTCTCAGGGTCTGGACGGTGGTAGCCCGTCCGGATTAGCAGGGCACTGTGTGGATCCTTGTCCCGGTCATTGCCTGCGTGCACGGGGAGGATGGAGCACCCCCGTGCCAGGCACGCGAGGGCTTCATCAAGCAGCGCTGCCATCGTTCACTTCGACCTGGGGTTCAGTGCTCGGCTGGCTCTCGTCCACGGGTTGCTGGGTACCTTCTGCACCTTTCTTCGGAGTCACGGCTGCGGGTTTCCCGGGTTGACGCTCTTGCACGGTCGATTTTGGGGTACGGTCCGGGCGGGGCTGAGAGCGAGCCTCAATGATGGCCGCCAGGAGGGACGCGTCAATGTGCACCGCGATGTTCGCCGGGATGGGCGCGTTGGTGGGCTTGAGGAGGGCCCGGATTTTGGCACTGATGTCGCTGAGCCACGCCTGGGAGTTCGCGTCGAGCAGCATGAGGTAGTCCTGCTGCTCACCGGAACTGGCCACGGGCACAGCGGCCAGCGTGCCACTGCGGACGGCCTCGTGGACGAGGCGGCTGAACAATGGGCGCAGAGCCTCAGGGAACGTCTGGGCGGCTTGGCTGGAGAAGGTGGTGGTCATGCGGGGTGTACCTCGCTGAGGGTTCTGAGCAGGCGGGCCAGTTGCCGCGGGCTGGTCAGGCAGAGTTTCATGGGTTGCAGGAGCGCGTCCTCAAGGGTTTGAACCTTGTGTTGCAGGGCGGGGAGCTCGTCGTTGTGCATCAGGGTGCCCAGCACGAGAAGGTGCCCGTTCTCCGTGCTGTGGGGGTACAGGCGTCTGGTGGTGAAGGGGACGACCGGGTGGTCTCGCAGAACGCCAGGGGTAGGCGGATACGTCGTGGGGTCGATGTAAGGCAGGCCGAGCATGGCAGCCCGCGCGTCCGCTTCTTCCTCCGGATTGGGCCGGTAGTTCTCCCACGCAGACCTGGGCAGGAGCGCCGCCAGGGCAGCGGCATCCTCCACGTCCCGCCAGTGCGCGCGCGCATCCGGATAGACCAGCGTGAAGAGTTCCCGGAAGGTCGCGGGCGGGGCCAGATCAATGCGGAGCGTGGCCTGACCGCCCGGCACGAGTGGGTTGAAGTGGGCGCGGAGCGACGCGAAGTCCGTCACGCGGGCGAGCGGGTCAGGGCTGAGCAGGTGAATGGTGGTGAAGGCCCTGACACGTGGGAGAACCAGGTGGTCGAGGGCGAGGTGGAGGGGCAGCAGGCGGGCGTCGATCGGGCCAGCAGCGGCCGGGTGAGGGACAAACGTGCGGTTGCTGCGGTGGGCGAGTTGCGCCCAGACGGTGTCGGTCTGGGCGCCCAGGTGCCGGTGGAGGGCGTTGAGGACGCTGCCGCCATGCTTCAGTTCTGCCGCCGTGCTGGCCAGTACCGGGGCTGGAATCAGCCCCGTTCGCGCGTACTGGTCAAGGGTCTGCATGTCAGAGGATGTTGCCGTCTGCCCAGCACGTGCTGGCCGCGAACCGGGCAAAGCGGTCGAAGAGTGGATTGGGCGCTCGGGCCGCCTGGATCTGCGTGCGGATGCGGAATGCCTCGCGGGCCAGGGACCGCAGGCGGGTCCCACTGCGGCCCAGATCATGCGTGCCTTCCTGCTTGGCGAGATGATCGGCTTGTTCCCAGATTCGCCGCGCGCCATCTGTGGAGTGGTGGACGTCGATGCGGCCACCGCCGCCTCCGACTTGGAGGACCCATTCCATCATGTTGAGTTCCGCGTCGATCAGATCGTCGCCAGTGGACGCCGTGGCGTGGACGACGATGGTGCCGAGGCCGACCATGACGACGCCGGTATACACGCGTTCGTAGTCCGTGATGGCGGCGGTGTGGACGACGTAGGTGACGAGGGGGCTGGGGGTGGGCATCTTGCCGTCTTTCATGAGCTTCATCAGGTCACGCCAGATGGGGGATTCCCGCTCGGGGCGCGCGAGGACGAAGCTCTTGCCGGATTTCGCCAGCGAGCGGGCGAGTTCGCCGTACTCGTCACTTTTATTGCGCAGGTCACGGATGGCGTTGGTGATTTCGGATTCGGTGGTGTGAATGCGAATGGTGCTGCGCGTGCGGCTGAGGCGAGCGGCCTCGGTCAGGGCTTGCACGACCCAGTTGTCGTCCTGTGGTTGGGAGTGGTAGTTGCCGATCGTGGCGTCCAGGCGCGCGTCCTTGAGCACGTGGACGTAGGTGAGGATGCCCGCGAACCGGGTGATGTAAATGTCGTCGAACTGACGGTATGACCGCTTTGGAGGGGCTGGCTCGGCCGTCTGGCCCTGAGCGGGCAGCTGTGCCGTGGGCTGGGAAGCTGCGGGTGCCGGGGGCGGTGGCGTGAACGCGGGTTGCACCTGCGGTTCTACGACCCTCGGTTCCACGATCTGCGGTTCTCTGACCGTCGGCTCCACGATCTGCGGTTCTCTGACCGTCGGCTCCACGATCTGTGGTTCTACGACCGTCGGCTCCACGACCTGTCGCACAGCGACTGGTTGGGCTGGGCGGGCCAGCACGGGGGTTGGACTTGGTATGGGTGAATCGCTCATAGGTGACCTCCAGCGGTGTGCCGCGTGTGGGTGGAGCAGGGCGGCCGGTTGCCCTCACGGGTGGACCGGTGCGCCGGGTGGCACGCGGCGTTTGACCCTGCGGCTGCGGCGCACGCGGCCCGCGAGGGTGAGGCCGGTGGACCAGCGTGCGGGGTGCGGGGCGCACCGGCGCGCGGCGGGTGGCGGCGACCAAGGGCTCGGTGATCGGCGCGGTCGCGGGCTGGGGTGCCGGCAGGTCACGGAGGTACTCCAGCACAAGCAACGAGCCAGTGCGGAGGGCGGCGCAGCCTCGCTCGACCAACTGCTCGGCGGCCTGAAGGATGGTGGACCGGGCGAGCTTGAGCTCGGTCACCATGCGGGTGATGCTGTCCCGCCGCGCGTTCAGATTTTTTACGTGGTCGAGGACGCGCTGGATGTCCTGGTCGTTGGCGTCAGGCGCAGGTTGCTCGGGCTGTACGACACTCAGGATCCGGGTGCGTTTGCCGTGCAGGCTGATCGTCACGATGGACTGCGGACCATCCAGCAGCCAGGCCAAAAAGGCCGCGCTGATCCCGAGGCGTTTGATGATGGGCAGCCGGACGCTGGGACCGTGGCGCTTGAGGTCCTCGGCGAGGAGGTGCAGGTGGTTGGTCCGGGCGGCGTTGATCTGGGCGGTGACGACGTAGTAGACGCCGGCCACGCAGGTGATGGTGCCATCGGCTAGGCCCTGGGTGAGTTGTGTCCGAACGTGGTCTTTGCAGATCGGCGCAGCCGCGCGCAGCTCCGTGAGGATCTGCATGGTGGTCATGCACATCCCGGTTGTGCTCAGGTGTTGGAGGACGCGGCTCATGCGCGCACCGTGTCAAATTAATTCTCTCCAAGTCTGATCGGGAGGGCGATGCGCTTTTCGTTGTTTGGGACGGTGTTTTCGCCCAATCTCTCCAATTCTCATGTTCTTATTTTTTACTCAGAATGAAATACTTAACAAAATTTTCTTAATCTTGTAGTCAGACTTGGAGATATTGAGAATTTTGTGAGGTTTTGGGGGTATTATGAGTGAAATTTGGAGATAAGTATTATGAGAGTTGGAGATAAATATAGCCGTTTTTGGCGAATTCCACTCATAATTCAGTCAGACTTGGAGAGATTGAGGGGTTCCATGTCTAGACAGATTTGATCACAGATGCCCGTTCCCCCTGCTGAGAGGATGCCGTACCCATGCCAAACCGTCCACACATCCTCACCGACCTGCGTAATCCAGCGACCACCGTCGTCTCCCTCGTGGCCGGCAACGGGTATGGCAAATCGACCCATCTGGTCGCCCTCAGCACTGATCCAGGGCACCTCTACATCCGGTTGAGCGACGCCGACCCTGATCCGATCAGCATCGCCCGGGTCATTGCTCGCGCACTCCCATCTCACCCGGGCAATCAGCTCCCGTACGAGCTCGCCCGGAGCACCGTGACTGAACGCGCGGCAGCGGCCGCCTTGCGGCATGACCTGAACCTGCACGCCCCCCTCACGCTCCTGCTCGACGACGCCGAAACGCTGAACAACGACGGCCGCCGCTTCTTCACCAACCTGCTTCCTCAACTCTCTGGCATCCGCTGGATCGTGGCCAGCACCACGCCAGAGGACTTCCCCACCCGCACCCTGCGCCTACGCAATGTGCCCACTCAACTGATCACAGACCGCGAACTTGCCCTGAGCACGGACGAGATGCGCAACATGGGCCTGACTGACGCGCAGATGGAATTAACGCAGGGTTGGCCAGCCGCCGTCTCGCTGATCACCCTGGGTGACGACCCCCGCGTGGTCGCGCAGGAGCTGCTCCTGACCGTGCCAGACACGATCATCCCGTCCCTTCGCCGCGCGAGCCTGCTGCCGACTTGGCGCACCCTTGATCCAGTCAACACCGCCTTAAACCTCACGGAAGGGTGGCTTGCGACGGCCCTGTCGTATGGCGTGCCCTGTACTCGCCTCGACAGCGACGCGTGGGTGCCGCACCCCATCGTGCGGGAAGAGCTGCGCCTCCAACTGCGAGTCCTGCCGTCGGAGTACGCCAGCGCCCAACAGGCGATCGCTGGGGCACTCGAAGTGCATCAACCCATGGCGGCCGTCGAGGCATACCTGGCCAGTGGCGCCGGTACGGAGGCCCGTGCACTCCTCGAGCGGATGCTGCCGACCCTGCGGAGCGCAGAACAGCTGTCGGCGGCCCTCCCGCTCTTCCAGCGGGCCTCACCTGAACCTGGCTCACCCCTGCACGTCGCATTCGCCCAAGCGTGCTTCGAAGCAGGCGCCCTGGTCCGCGGACTCAGCATGGCCGAACAAGCCCTTGGGGCCGGCGCCGACCCCGCCAGCACACACGCCTTGATCGGCCAATTCCGGTACCGCACCGGGAACTACGAGCTCGCCGTGCAGCACCTGCAGGCCGCTATCACCTCCTCCACCCAGGCGCCGCCCTACGCGCTCCTCGCGCAGCTCAGCCTGGTGTACGCGCAGCATGCCCAGCAGCTCACAGGGGACGCTGCTCGCGAGTACGCGCAGAAAGCGGATGAAGCGGCCTATACCGTCCTGGCGACCGGAGACCTGACAGAGGAGCTGGGCAGCGCCATGGTCCTGGCCCGTGTCGCCCGTACCCTGGCGTGCGCGGTCCTGGGTGCCCGCCAGGCGGGCCGTGAAAGTGCCCGTCTCGCCCGGGAGGCCGCTGAGGTCCTGACGCCCAGCCTGGACGTCCTGACAGCCCTGCACCAGCTGGCCCGGTACTGGGCGGATGACGGCGATCTGGATACCGCGGCCGAGCTCCTCGCCCTGGCCGTGTCCATGGATACGGCGCAGCGGGATACCGCCCTGCAGGTGGCAGTGACTCGGGCGCGCCTGTACCTGCGGCACGGTGATGCGGATTCCTGCGCGCACTACGCCACGCAGGCCGCGTCCATCGCGGAAGAGCTGCATCATCAGCCGGCGCTGCGCGAAGCGTTGATCCTGCTGGCTGCCACAGCCGTCCTGCCTGTCGGTGACGCAACGTCCATCCGCCTCCAGCGCCTGCGCGACCGTCTGGGCCATGAACGCGACGTCAACACGGCTCTGGCATACCTCGATCAGGCCTTCCTGAACCCCAATCGCCGGGTGTCCGGCAATCGCCTGCAACTGCCCCTGGAACTGCGCGCTCTCCTGGTGGTCGCCGCGCTGCGGTCGCAGACCCTCGACATCACGCTGTCCAGCGAACTGGACTTCCTGTACCGTCGGCTCGGCGCCGGCGTCATCAACAGTTACGGGCAGCTGTTGCAGGTGGCGATTCCCCGCCTGCTGCAGGGGGTGCACAACCGGCAGAACCTGGAAGTCGCCATCCTCCGGCCCATGCCGGAAATTCGCGTGAACGGGACAGTACTCGACTTGCAGCCCGTCCTGGTGCTGCCCATGATCATCCTCGCCCAGCGTGGCGAATTGGCCGTCTCAGCCGCGCAGGACGTGTATGCCCCCGACTACCGTGGGAAGCCGGAACAGAATCACTACAAGTTGAAAACCGCGTTCAAGGCGGCTACGGGTCAGACTGCGCCGCTCGGGTCCGAACGCGGCAGTCTGACGCTCTCCGGCTGGCACGTACGGAGTGATCTGAACGCGCTCAGCGAGTGTCCATTCCAGGATCTGCTGCGGCTGTACCGCGCCCCGGTGTACGCCCGACACGATCCGACACCCGCCCTGACGGATCTGCGGGATGAAGCCCGGCGGATCCTCGCGCAGCGGCTCGCGCAGTGGTCACGAGTCGACCCGGACGCCGCAGAGGCCGCCCGGGTCGAACTGTGCACGCGTGATCCGCTGCTGATCAGCCTGTCTCATCCAGCGGGTGCGTTGGCACCGTGAACCCAGGCGGGGGAATGCGGAAACCCCGCTCAGCTGGAGGATACCGGTGCTGCTCTGGACCCTCCCACCACGCGGCCCGAATCGTGGCCTGGATTTCCTGTGCTTCATGGGCCGTCTGGGCCCGTGCGATCACCGTCCAGCGGCCGTAGTCCTCTGGGGTCGCGTACGCCGTCTCGAACATCGTCCCGTCGTCGGCTTCCTCACAGGTGAAGTACGTGTACAGGTACACGTCCCCACGCAACATCAGGTCGGCAAACCCCACGACCCGTTCCGCTCGCTTCCAGTACCAGTCGGGAACGTATTCGACTGCGGCCACGGTCCGGTCGGGCATCAGCATGCGTGCCCGGCCGGGCGCGATAGGCCTGGGATCCAAGAATGTGAAAACGCGCCCTGCCATTTCGATCACCCCTATACCGATGAAACTCTCCGGTATGACATCAAACCGCATTGCTGCCCTCCTGTTCTGGGCAACGGTCACTCATCTTACGATGGGCGGGGGAGCTGTGGCACAGCATGTGCCCGTTAGGTACGTGTCCCAGCCGTCTGGGTACGTGTTGCAGGGCATGCCCTTGGTACGCCAGACCTTCAACGCCTGTGGTCCTGCCAGTATCACGCAGGTCCTCGAGTACTACGGGATTCGGGTGACACAGGCGGCCGTCTCTGCTCAGACCCGCCCTACGTCCCGCTCGTATATGACCGCGCGCGCGATCGTTGATTACGCCCCACAAGTTGGGATGGAGGCGCGCCTGTTCCGTGGTGGCAGTGTTCAAACCGTTCGCTCGGCCATCCGGAATGGACTGCCGCTGATCGTCCTGCAGACGCAGATGATCGCCGGGCGCAGCATCCCGCACTGGCGGGTTGCATCCGGATTCGACGACGCCCGCCGTCTGGTGTACCTCATGGATCCCCTGCTGGGGTACGTCACCATGCCCTACGCAGATTTCGAACGGGTCTGGGCGGATCATCAGGGCACCTTCGCGGTCCTGTACCCCCCCGCCCTGCGGGACGTGGTGCGCCGCGCCATCGGCTGAGGAGCGGATCATTGGTCCACCGTGACCGTGGCTGCGCGCCACCGTGCAGCCAGCCGGGGCACACCGACTGGCGCGAGGCCCGTGCGGGCTCTGGCATCGCCCTGGATGTACAGCTGCGCGTTGACCCCGGTCGGTGCACCGATCAGCGATCCGAACAGGGTTAACGGGGCTGTCACGAGGAACTGATCCGTGATGACTGTCGCGTGGGTCCGCACGGTGCGAGTCGTCACGGTCACCCTGGAGGCCTGAATGGACAGGGCGTCCGTGGACAGGTCTGACGTGCAGGAGTCGACTGAGCAACTGGTCTGCGTGTACGTGAGGTTCCCGTCCACCTTCGCGGCCCCCGTCACGACGAGGCTCAGTGAGCGCGCCACGCTCGGCGCGTCAGGGTTGACGGGACGGATCACCACCTCCGACCCTGCGGGCGTGATGCCGATCGCGCCGGTCCACCCTGAGATGAGGGTGGCGTTCCGCACGCTCCCTTCCTGTAGGTCGCCGTCTGTCGTCCCGAGGTACGTCGTGCACGCGAAGAACGACACGCAAGCTCGGATGTACTGCTCACCACTTGCCAGGACACCGAGGTCGACGGTGTTGGCCACGATCGTGAGGCCTGACAGGCTGGGTGTGGTCATCCCGGCCGTCTCTCCCGCTTGGCCGACGCTGAGGGCACCGGTGAGGTCAGCCGGGTGAGCGGGCGTGGGGACGATGGACATGACATTGGTGCGGGTGTCGGCGAGATTGACTTCAGCGGCGCCGACACATCCGGCCGTGACGACCTGACAGTTGCTGGTGCTGAGGGCTCCACTGAGATCCACCGTACCTCGCAGCGTCAGTCGGCCATCCACGTGCGCGTCTCCCTGGATGCGGACGCGCGAATCGAGCGTGGTGTCGCCGGCGCTCAGCAGGGCGTACGCGCTGGCAGGGGGCGCACCATAGCGCGCGTTGAGTGTGCCTCGGCGAACGGTGGGGCGACTCGGCGGTCCTGCCACGAGGAAGAATTCGGCCTCCATGGCCCATAGGTTCGTGCCCGTGCTTTTCAACTGGAGGGTTGGAGCTGTCTGTCCTTCGGGCAGCCCCGTACCGCACGCCGTGGAGGAGAAGTAGATCCGAATCTGGCTTCCACTCCCGTCGATGTTCCGGGTGCACCACTCGTCGACCTGGCGTTGCAACTGGCTTTGGAGTTCTCCGGTCGCATGTGAACTCGCGGCTGGTAGGGACCGGAGGAGTGTGCCTGCATTGGCTTCCAGGAGGCGTTGACCGTAGGTCAGGGTGTTCTGTTCCTGGATGCGAATGAGGGTGCCCCGCGCGACGGCGCGTGCGGTCCGGTCGCTGGTGTTGGCGGATTGCAGCATGGCGCCGCTGACGGCGGCCAGGATCACAAGGACGATCAGGACCCAGATGAGGGTAAAGCCTCTCGGTTGCATGCCGTCAGCGTGGCGTGCGTGGGGGTGGCGACACTCATGGTGTGGTGTGCTGAGATGCCGTCGGGCGCGACGAGCTGGCCGGGTGCAACGGGTAGTACGCGACGGGCCAGTTCTGGCTGGTCCGGTGTGTACAGGGCAAGAGATCACGCGGGACGGCCGCGAGGGCCAGGGCAAGATGCCGGGCCTCCTGAGCGCCCCATTGGCCCTGGCTGACCGCCTGATAGTGAACGGTTGATCCGTCCGTGGCCCTGCCGTCCGGCTGGATGCGCTGAGTGGTCTGCCAACCCAGTTGCCAGGACGTCGTCCTCGTCAGGTAGGTGATGCTCCGGAGCGCACCACGCTCCTCCATGGTCTGCTGTACGCCGGGTCGGGGCAGATCTAGGACGAGGACCACCTCGCCGATTGACGCTTCCGGGTGGGAGAGGTGGACGACAGTGGCGTTGTGATGCCCAGCCGGTACCTGTGCGTCCCACAGGATCGGGGTGGTGTGGGCACTCTGGCGGCGGCCGCGGATATCAGTGATCAGCAACCGCACGTGGGGCGGCAGCATGATCGGTATTGGTGCGGCGTACAGACAGGCCTCCAGGCCATCCCAGTAACCATCCTGGGGAACGTGGAGTGGGTACTGCGCCTGCATGTATGCGGCACTGTGAGCATCGCAGTGCGCCGAGAGGTCGTGCTGGTTCAGGACCTGCTCTGCCGGGCCGTACCACACGCCCTGGGAAGTCAGGATGGGTTGAGAGAGGCGAACCTGCGGTCGTCCGCCCGCGCGATCCACGACCCAGGCGAGACGGGCTGCATCGATGGTCTGTCGGAGCAGCTGCTCGGCGAGCGGGGATGCTGTCGGAGAATCGCGCGTCATGAGGTCAGCTACGGCCGCACCGACGACAGCGCGGTAGAGGAGGCCATTGTGCAGGGTGCTGAGCGCGTACCGCTCCTGCAGATGCTGATTCAGGAGGGCGAGATCCTGCTGGCCGGGTTTGGGCGAGAAGGCCGCACTGTTCGGTCGGAGTGTGAGCGTACCCGCAGCGATATCCATGGTGTCCACCGTCCCATGCCGGGGGGTGACCACGTTTGTGTGGTGCCGTTTGTGGGAGATCACTAACGCAGATTGAGCTTGGCTGCCCGGTACTGCACGAAGGTGGCACTGCCCGGCAGCACCGTCCTGTCATTGAAGACGGGTTCGCTATAGACACGCAGATCCAGATCTGCTGCTCCCGCGGGGGCCTGAGTCAGAGGCACGGTCGCCGGGAATGCGGCGACGTTCAACCATTGCTCGTGCACCACCGCTCCCTGCCGGATCAGCCGTGCCGAGACCGTCGTCGCTGCGGGCAGAGTCCCGGTGAGCTGTAGCGCTCGCCCCTGCACGGAGCCCCTCACGCCCTGCACCAGACTGGCCGTCGCCGGCACAATGCCACCCGTGCTGAAGGCTGCCGCGAGGGCCACGTCGGCCGCTCTCACCTCAATGGTGACCGGCCCGGTCACCGGCAACGTCGACGCGAAAGCACTCATGCCGCCCAGCTGGAAGGGCGTGACCTGCAGGGGTTTCCCAATCACCTGGTCCCCCTTCTTCAGCGTGATCGTCATCTTCTCGGGACCTTTCCCGCTCGTGGTTCGGGCACGCACCACGACGAACGGATGCAGGCCTGGCGCTGAGGTGCCGGGCAGGAGTGTGCCCAGGCCAGGCATCACCTCCACCCCGTGCGTCCGGACATTCGCCTGGGCCTGTGTCACGCCCTCCTTCGCGGTGAGCGTTACGACCGTGCCGGTCGGCGTCAGACGTTTGACGATCAACGCGCCCCCACTCACCTCGATCACGTCGGGGGCATTGCTGGCGACCGTAGCTGAGCGACTATCCAGGATGGTCGTCAGGGGAATACGACGGCCGACTTCGAGACTCTCGGGCAGACGGATCGTGAGGGCGTGTGCGGTGCAACTCAGGGCCAAAGCGGCCGCCAGGATATGCTTGTGCATTTCTTGACCCTAGCCGGCATAGGGGTGACCACAACGAGCACGAAAAAAGGCCCCACAACGGGGCCTTGAAACGCAACAGGCTCAAAAGAACATCATGGTCCAGCTGTGCCCCCACCGGTTTGCAGCGGTGTTCGGTTCAGCGTACGCGTATCCGGCGCCCATGAACTTTGCGTTTGCGGACATCAGAATCGCACAGTGTGGGGCGCTGGCCATCCAAGCACGCAGCACTGCGTCGGCAGTGGGTCTGGTGCGCCCGGTAGCTACGATTTCTCCCGGACCGAAGTTGAGGGCGGGTACAGAAAATTCCTCGTACGCTCGGTCCTTGCGGGCACGGGGAGACGCTCCGTAGAAGAACGTCGAGTCGGTCTGAAGCTCGTCGTGACCGTCGTAGCTCACTTCTGCGACGTATGTGCTGTGCTTCCGCGCCGCGTAGGACAGGAGGCCTTGATATGTGAGTGGCTGGAGCTCATTTGCTCGGAAGGTACCCTCAGCGCAGGTTTTCGCTATTGCGGGTTGGCCGTTGAGCGTTCCTTTTGTGCGGAGCTCGTTGGCGAGTGTCATCACTTCGACTTCCTGTGTACTCGGACTGACTCGAACTGTGCCGATCACAGTCCCGTCCCCGCTGCCTACGGCAGCGCCGGCCACCGGAATAAACACCGTTGTGGGCGCTGGCGGTGGCGTAGGAGTTGGAGTGGGCGGAACGGGTTCCGGGGTGGGTGTGGGAGTTGGTGTGCTGGGTTCAGGGATATTGGTGGTGGGGGGCGGTGGGGTGGTGGGGGTCGTACCTCCACAGGAGGCGAGCAGGGCGCTCAGAAGGATCACAGATGCAGCAAGACGTTTCATGGTGGCTCCTAGTGGCGGACGTGGCGCCTGAGCGTGTGTGTGAGAGAAAGGAGAGGACTTGGCGGTACTCACGTTTGGGCGTCGTGGGCCACTGGAGTGCCAGCCAAATCCTCTCCTCTTAAAGAGCAATACCGGGGGCTCTTGTCAAGCGATAGTGATGACTAGTGTTAAAAACCACACGATCCATCACCATGTCCGTCGTAGAAGCACTGGGGTGGCCCACCGCCACCACCGCCACCACCGCCGCCGGAAGGTGGCGGAGTTGGTGTCGGACTCGGCTCTGGTGATGGTGTGGGTGTGGGACTCGGCGTAGGTGTGGGTGTAGGTGTGGGGCTCGGACTACTCGGTGGTGGGGTGACCGGTGTCGGCACTACAGGTGGATCAGGTGGATCCCTCGGTTCGCTAGCTCCGAGTCCGTAGTTCAACGTGACGTATTGCGTTCCACCCGCCGGAAGGGTCGCGACGACGTTGGTTGTGGCGTACGTCAGCCAATTGCTGCCATACACGACGTAGTTGCCTGCTGCAAGGCCCGAGAAGGTAACGGTTCCACTGCCTGATGTTTGCTTCGACGTCGCGCCGTTCGCAAGGTAGTAGTAGGTGATGTCGGCCATGCCTCCGGTCGGGAGGCCGATCACGTTGACGACCAACGTTCCGCCAGTCGGCGCGGTGTAGTTCACGGGGAGCGTGACGTTGCCGTTATTGGTGACGGTGATCGAGGAGGGGACGGTCGGTGTGTAGGTGACGCCACTGATGGTGACGGCGGGTGCGGACACGCTGTACGTTCCGGCGGCGACGCTGATGGCCGTGCTGCCGTTCGAGACGCTGATGGTCTGTGCGTCGGGGCCAGTCAGGGTGATGGTGCCCTGGCCGCCGGCGGGGAGGCCAGTGACGTTGGCGGTGATGGTGCCCCGGGCTTCGCGGTACGTGGTGGCCATGTAGATCTGGCCCCAGGTGTTCAGGAGTGTGGCGGGTGACCCGCGGACTTCTGGGACGTACGTGCGGCCGCCCGCGCTGACCTGCCGTGCGGTCATGGCGTACGTGCCGCGCTGGACGGGCTGGTAGCTCTGGCTGGACGTGGGGCGCTGTCCGTTGACGGCGGCGTCCGGGCCGCTCAGGCTCACGTCGGGTGTGGCGCCGGTGGGGAGGCCGGAGATGGTGACGTTCAGGCGGCCTTCGTTCGGGGTGATGGCGGCCGATTCGGTGCATCCCAGCATGCGGCGGATCCTAGACACCTGGAGGGGCACAGCGGCTGCGCGATCAGCTCGGGGATCGACACTGACTGGGACGAGGCCGACGAGTGTGCCAGCGGCTACGCGGTTCGCAGGAGCGCCTGCTGGGTCACGGATGAGGCGGCCGGACGGGGTCTCCTCGTACAGGTACGAGAACGAGACACCTTCACTGCTGCCCAGGCTGCTCGTGACGCCGTTGGTGGTGCGGCGGATGGTGCCGTCCTGGAGGGCCAGGGTGAGCGTGCGCGCCGGGTAGGCCACGACCGTGCCAGTGGTCGGCAGGCCTGGCTGGCAGTCGAGCGTGAATACGCCCGTGCTCGGCATGGCTGTCACGGTTGCGACCTTGCTGATGCCGGATGAGGTGACGAGCAGGACCTGACTACCTACAGTGGCCCGCAGGCCGGGCACGTAGATGGTCGAGGCCGTGGCGAAGTCTCGCTGGAGGGGCACGGTGGTTGAAGCGCCCGTCGTGAACACGGCGGTGAGTGTGGAGCTGGTGCCCGTGGTGAAGCCGGCGAAGCCCCCGTCGTTGAATTGCTCGACGAGGATCTGGGTGACGGCACTCACGCGGGTCGTGGCGCGCACTGTTTGGGCCTGTTCGGCGGAGGTACTGGTCGCGCGAGGGATGATGGCGACGACGAAGCCCACGACTAGGACAGCGATCGTGACGGCAACCAGGACCTCGATGAGGGTGAAGCCGCGTATGGGTGGGGGGGTGGATTTGATCATGATGACTCCTCAGGTGGTGTGACGGGGGCCGGATGGTGGATGGGGGGACCAGTGGTAAACGGTGGCACCCATCTGCGACGGGTGTGGGGGCGGGTCACGGGGTGCCGCCTGGGACAGTGACCACCTCGCTGATGGCGATACCGGGTCCTCGAATAGAAATCCGGACTCGGGGTGGGTTGCCGCCTTGGGGTACGACATCGCCGGTCAGGGCTGCTGAGAGATCGTTCCGTCGGCCCGCGCTCTGAGCAAGGAGGCGGAGTTCGTCCGAGGTAAGGGTGCGGGCCTGGGTGTACTGCGTGTTGCCACGCTGGGCAGCCTGAGCGGCGCCGTTCAGGGCATCGGCGGCATAGCCTGCAAGTTGCCCGGTTGCGACGACTCGAGCGGATTGCGCGGCCACTGCGGCGAACGCGGTGAGCGCGAGGAGGAGGAGGAGTGTGCCGACCAGGGCTTCGACGAGGGTGAGCCCGGACGTTCGGTGCGCGTGATGCCGCATCAGCACATCCCTGCTGCACTGGTGCCGTACATGGTCAGGCTGTACCGGCTGCATGTTCCGTTGGGCAGCGTGAGCGTGACGGTGCCTGTCGTGGAGCCGCTGGGCTGGATGGTAATGGTGCCGCCCGCCTGTGCCGGGGCGAAGGAGACGCGTTCTGTCCCGTCGACGGTGGTCACGGTGAGCTCCCGGGCCGTACCGGCGAGGGTGACGGTGGTGCGTTCGGCCATGGCCTGCCCGTGAGCACTTTCCAGGGCGGCCATGAACCGGCTCGGCAGGCCGTCCAGGGTGACGTCCTGGTTCTGCTTGGGCATGGCCGTGACG
This sequence comes from Deinococcus sp. LM3, assembly GCF_002017875.1. Classification (NCBI taxonomy): domain Bacteria; kingdom Thermotogati; phylum Deinococcota; class Deinococci; order Deinococcales; family Deinococcaceae; genus Deinococcus; species Deinococcus sp. LM3. Next base: position 202,188 of record NZ_MUFV01000004.1, read on the forward strand.
CCGATCGCGGTGAGGATGGCCGTGATGGCGATGACGACCAGGATCTCGGCCATGCTGAATCCGGCGCGGTTCACGGTGCACTCGCGGTGGAGCCGTCGGCGAGAGTAACGGTGACCCGGTACGTGCGTTGCGTTTCTGACACGGCGACGCAGGAGGTGCCGCGGGGGGCATCTGACCAGCCGTTTCCACCGTTTGGGGTCGTCACGCCGTTCGCGGTGATGTCGCGCGCCGACGTGCAGGTCACGGTCCCCCAAGTGGCCGTGGTCAGCTGGGGATTACCTGCCAGTGTCGTGTTCAGGGCCAGGCGGACGGCCTGGGCGTGGAGGGTGGCGGCCCTGCGGTCGGTGTCTTTGATCGCGCCCGCGTAGCTGGGCAGCAGCAGGGCGGCGAGGACCGCGATGATGGCGATCACCACCAGTAACTCGATCAGTGTGAATCCTTGGCGCATGCCTGCAGCGTGATGTGCGTGGGGGTGACGACACCGTTGCCCCCGTAGGGGGGGAGGGGGTATTCAGGGGACAACAGTGGAAACCCCCTGGGATCAATGCTTGGTCGAGTGTGTTGGCGGTTCTCGGTCTGGGCAACGGTGCACACGCGGGTCTGCACGGCCTAAGGCGGACCCTTGGTCATGGATAAGACTCTGCAGGCAACCCGTTGTACTAAGTACAGCGCATTTAAGATTCAGATAAACCGAGTTCCGAGAATCTTGAGCCCAGTCAGCAGAGCATCCCGAAGTTCAGCGACCGAGTTGTAGCAGCGGCGGGGCATCAGGATGCCCTTCAGTCTGCGCCACACCTCCTCAATCAGGTTTAGAAAAGGAGCATACGGCGGGAGATACCGCAGATAGAGTCCCTGCTGCTCCCACACCCCACGTCGTTCCCTGATCAGAGCTCCCTTGTGAAAGGCCGCATTGTCCAGCACCACGACTGTGAGCTGCCCAGGACGGCATTCGGCGGCAAGCGTGTCCAGATAGGCCGTGACCTGATCCCCGGTGCAGGTTCCTGTGAGTTCGCGGACTTCGAGTACCTCTTCGTGACGATGCAGGCTGTAGGTTCCGATCAAGTTGATGCGCCCTGACGATCCCCACCGGGTGGGGATCGCGAATTGGTGCCCAGAACCACGCTTGAACCAGGTCGCACCCACCGACAACATCAGGGAGAGGCCCGTCTGATCAAGGTATTTCAGGGTCAATCTGCCGTCCAGTGCCCCTTTTTTAAGGTCTCGAGGGAGTCCTGATGGTGCTGAACGATGTCCGGGTCGAGCTGTTTGGCTGGTGAATAGCGGGCCCGCTTCCAGCTGTATCCCAGGCGCTGGAGATGATTAGCCAGCGCGCGAGGTCCGATGGTGACTCCGAACGTCCTGCTGATCTGCTCGGAGAGCAACGGAGCGTTCCAGAAGCGCTCTTCGAGCAGTTTCTCGCGGAGAAACTGCTCGATCTCTGGGGTCATGTGGGAAGGTCGACCCGGTGAACACGCGTCCGCCAACCCAGGAATGCCGTGTTGGGAGAATCTCGTCAGGTCATTGTGAATCGCCTGATGGTTCCGATTGAAGTGGTTGGACAGCTGAGGAACGGTCCAACCTTGTCGGTGAAGGCGCAGAATGCTGGCCCGAAGTCGGACCTTCGGGCAGGTGTGCCGACTGGTTTCCAGCTCACGAAGTCGCTGGTCATCTTCTTCGGAAATCTCAATGCGCCGATGGGAACGGGCCATGCCCAAGTCTACTTCTTTGGTGCGTCGTACTTAAATGACTGGTCCAGAACCGTGTGTGCGACGCGGTGGGCCTGTGCCATGAACGGCAGGGCGACCAACTCGACAACTGCGTGCCCTTTCTGGATGAAGTTTTCTTATGTTTTAAAAGCATTTAAAAATATAAGAAGATCTTCTTCTAGGCATCGAGGAAAATTCCGCCTCAGACGACAAAAAACAATTTTTTCACCCAAAGAGTCGGAGGTAATTCACCCAAAGAGTCGGTGGTGGATTTCAGCAATTCACTCAAAGAGTCGGAGGCAGGCAGTCCAGAACTCACCCAAAGAGTCGGAGGTAATTCACCCAAAGAGTCGGTGGTGGATTTCAGCAATTCACTCAAAGAGTCGGAGGCAGGCAGTCCAGAACTCACCCAAAGAGTCGGAGGTAATTCACCCAAAGAGTCGGTGGTGGATTTCGGCAATTCACCCAAAGAGTCGGAGGCAGGCAGTCCAGAACTCACCCAAAGAGTCGGAGGTGATTGAACGAAAAAGCGGAGGGATTTCCCTCCACTCCTGGTGTTCTATCAGTTGAGCAAACAGATCAGACAGCCTGCTCCCAACGATCAAGTTGTGCGGCCACTGACGATGGATCAAGGTCGGAAAGCTGCCGTGACAAGTCGAACGTCGTGATTCGGCCATCTTTGTAGAGTTCCCATAACCGGGGCTTGTACTGCCGGATGTTGGCTTCCTGCCAAGATCTAGACACGACTTTAAAGGTCATCTCGAAGGCAGCTTGGTTTGGTGTTGGCATGACGTCGTCAATGGGTAAAAGCTCCCGGATAGGTTGTCTGGCCGTGGGTTTTTCTGGCAAACCGGTGACGCTGTTGTACTTGCCTGGATTGATCAACATGTCGTGGAGTAGCCCTGGTCGGCTGCGAACTTTCCGGCTGTAGTCAGTCTGGAGCAGCCTCTCGAACTGCCCCAGGACTGTCCGGACATGCTCTGGTGTCAGCTCAGTGGCCAACTGAATGGCGCGCTGTTCTCCGAGGTGTGGTCGGAGTAGTTGTGCAACCTCTGGGTTGACCGGCTGCATTTCTTCTGCAGCGAACGTGTATGACACGGTTTTGGCATCACCTCGGCCACTATATTTGACCTCCGCTAAGTAGCCTGCGCTCTGCAAGGCTGCATGTGCAGGTTCCAGGGCCCGCTGAATTTTCTGAACGAAGTTGAGCTCTGGAAGATGATGCGTCAACCCAAGGTGATCGGCCCAGGCGACGAGCGGGAGTTCCATGCACAGCGGCGCTGGTCCACTTGTCGTTGAGGTGGTGCGGAGGAGCGACAGTGCTCGGTAGACGCTCCGCCCCATCGGCTGTTTGATCTGACCGAGAATGGCACTATTGAGCGGCCTAATGTATCCAATGCGAATGCTTCTCGTCAGTTCCGGATCCAGGCGGATAACCAGCTTTGTTATGCCTTGCCACTGACCCGGATTCTTGACAGTGGGATCAGTAACGTTCTCAACCCAGTGTTTGCTGACGATGGACAGTTTGATGCTGCGTGCGTGCTGTTTACCCTCATCAAACCAGGCTTCGCTGATCTTGAGGGCGGTCCACTGGAGCCGCTCCAGAGATTCTTCAAGGCGCTGAAAGACACGCTCACAGTCCGGCAGACCGCTCAATCGAATGAGTTCGGTCGCGGTCAGCCGGATCTCGCCTCCAGGTTCAACATTCTGTAACACGGCTCCTGTGATCAGGCCCATCAACACGTCATTGTCGAGACCGTGTGGGACCACGTGACCATTAGCTGCGGTGCACTCAATGGCAATTTCTCCAAACGCGTCCAACTGGAGTCTCTTCTGCCAGTGCTGCAGCTTGGTTCGGTTTGTGGCTAGGATAACGTTCAGCCGAGCTAGGTTCAGCTCATCGTGATACTGCGCTTCACGAATTGGCTTCATGGGCAGCCCTTTAACCATGGCGCCATCATACGGTTTTGGAGTAATTCAATTTGGGCCGTCATGCCGACACCGTCCCATGTGTAGGGGTGATCGTCGCCTCGTTCTGACGGCCCTCTCAGCACCTGACACTTCGGGAATTTGACGTGTGGGTGGGCGGAAAAGGCGTTTTGAGCAGCTCAAAGCAGCCCCAGAAGGCCTCCCCGCCCCACCGCACCGCCTGACTCAGCACCTGCCACCCCATTCGCACCTGGCTGACCACCGCCCGTCCCCGATTGTCCTGCCGCGGTGGGCTCTCCTGCCCCGTCTGCGCACCCACCCGGGCCATCCACGCCAGTGCGACACACAGCAGTCCGAACAGCCGCGAGATCCGCTCAGGGGCCGTCATGTGGGTCGCCTCCAGGTTCAGCCCGCGGCCCTTCAACGACGAGAACGCGGACTCGATGCCCCAGCGGAGACGATACGTGCTCAATACGTCCAGGACGGGTAAATCAGAGGCGACGATCACCCTGTCCCCCGCGGGGGACAGGGTGATGACCACGTGCATCCACCCGCCATACACCCAGGTGCGCTCGAACAGCGTGCGGACTTCACCCGGTTGCAGTGTGGTGAACAGGTCCCGAGCGAGCTCATCCTCGACACGGGTGTTCTCCCGAATGCGCAGACACTGCCGGATGCGCTTCCAGCGCAGGGACGTGCACCACTCCTGCCCCACGAACTCCCGGTCCGCGATGAGCACGGCCCAGCGTCTGGCGGGCAGGACCTTGAGCAGACGGGCGACCAGGAGGATCCGGGCCCCGGTGCTGCTGTTCCCCTGGTGTGGAAGGATCGACCACACCAGCGGGATGACGGCGCCCCCGAGGATGGCCCCCAGGACCAGGATGTTCAGCGGGGTCTGGCCGTAGTGCCACGTCGTCCGGTCCATGATCTAGCGTGAGCTTGCCGTCGGGGAGCAGGGGAAGCAGGACGTCACAGACGTCCTGCGGGGTGAGCTGAGCATCGTGGAAGACGCGGGCCACGGTGCGGGTCTTGGATTCGAGACTGGCGTCCCGGGGCAAATGGAGCGCGATCTTGCGGTGCCGGGTGGACTCCGCCTGAAGCAGTGCCAGGAGCACTTCGGCCAGACGCCTCAGGGCATCAAGGCGGCGATGAGGCAGGTGGGCTTTGAGGTGGGCAGCCAGCGTGTCAGCATGCAGGCGGGCGGTATCGCGGATTGTCACAGACCCAGATACCGCCCTTTGTCATGCCGCACTGCGTCCAGAACGCCATTCAACCTGAAGTGTCAGGTGCTGAGGCCATCGGCTCATGGACGAGCCGCTCTGTACCGGACATCTTGCCTTCAAGCCGCGCCTGGCGCGTGAAATGGCGTGCTCAGCAGCCTGATCAGTGCGGGTAACTCGGGGAGATTCCACCGCAGGGCATGGCACAGCCGCTCCGCGCCGTACCGCACGAGGCTCATGGCCGGGCGGCCATTAGCCTTCACCTTGACCGGAACCTGCGCCTGGAGCCACACGCCGACCCGGAGGCAGCTGATCCAGGCCAGGACGACCAGCCCGAACAGACGTTCCAGCCGGTCCGGGTGGGTGATGCCGGTCCGCTCCACATCGAACCCGCGGACCTTGAGGCTCGCGAACGTGCACTCCACCGACCAGCGAGCCCGGTACAGCATGCAGGTGTCCCACACGCTGAAATCCGTGGCAATGGCCACCAGGTCCCCCGCGGGGGACCTGGTGGCCACGACCTGCATCACCTCACCGTAGACGTTGGCCCGCTCGGCGAGGCACCGCACCTCCCCGACCTGCAGATCTCCAAACCACGTGTCCACGCGCAGCTCGTCCACGACAGCGTTCTTCCGGATGCGGATGGCCCGTTTGATGCCCTTGCGTCTCAGGAACCGGAACCACTCCCCGCCGATGAATTCCCGGTCAGCGACCAGGCCCTTCCAGCGGCCCGCTGGAAGGGCCTTCAGGAGTCGTGAGACCAATTGGATGCGCCGGACCGTGCCGCTGTTGCCGTCGTGATCGAGAGCGGTCCAGACGAGCGGCACCGTGTACCCGTGCAACACGACGCCGAGGACCAGGAGGTTCAGGGGCGACTCGCCACGCTCCCAGGTCGTCCGGTCCATGCTGAGCAGCAGTTTCCCAGGGGGCAGCAGGGCCAGCAGGAAGGCCAGGAACACCGGTCCAGTCAGCTGGGGATCCCGGCACCCTCGTTCCACCCGGCGTTTCTTCGCGTCGAGGGAGCTTGCCCCAGGCAGGTGGGCGCACAGGTCACTCTGGTTCACGCTCCTCGCGGTCACCATCGCGAAGATCACGTCCACGACACGCTGCAGCGTGTCGTGGCGCAGGAAGGGCACGCAGGCTTTGAAATGGCGGGTGAGTTCAGTACGCTGGAGATCGGCGGGTTCTGGGATGGTCACACACCCAAAACACCGCCGTTTGTTGTGCCGATTCGCGACCGATCATACGTTCAGGAATTTTGCGTCCAGCACAGCCTCAACCTGAAGATGTCCGGTACAGAGGACGAGCCGATTTAACCAAGTGCACAGGGCCTGCCCGACATGTTCTCGGCTAACCTCTTAACCAACACTGGAAATTTTTATGGATATGGTCGTATTTGAATGGCGGGAGCCGCGTGACATTCTGTGCTGCACGTCAGCCGTCTCGTGCTGCAGCGCGAGACGAACAACGGAGATTTGCAGAACGCGCCGACCGTGGATATCGTGGCGGCCAGGCGCTTGGTGGCAGTGCGCATGAAGACCAAGTCCCCCCGTAACGGGGCCCGGTACTCGCAGACTCACTCCAGCCCAGCCAGGAGACAACCTGTGGGCAGTGAACAGAACAACGTTCAATTTGTGCGCTGGCTGGTGCTGGTCATCCTCGGGCTGATCACCCTGGCGTTGGCGCCGACCACGGTGGTCTACCGCTTGAGCTGGCGTGAGGAAATCCGAAGGGCGCCACACGATGTGCTGGCGTTGGGGTATAGGGGCATGGTAATTCCTCTGGGCTACGGCGCGCTGTCCCTCCTGGCCTTGGGCGCCACGATGAGCTTTTACACACTGACGTGCCCAAAGCGCTGGCAGGGCAAGTCGGTGCCGAGGTCGCTGGGGACTGACCCTCCGGCGTAAAGTCTTTCAGGCGGTCCGCCTGTGGTGCCCGTCAGGCCGTGTGTCAGAAGCCAGTTGGGTAAGTTAGGTCGCCGACGCGAACTGCTGTGGTCCTTGACGTGCAAGGCAGTCTTCAGCGCCCCGTCAGGGCTTCATACGCGGCATTGATCTGCTTCATCCGCTGTTCGGCCAGCAGCCGGAACTCTGGCCCCAGGCTGGCGACCCGGTCGGGGTGATACTGCTTGGCCAGTCGGCGGTAGGCCGCTTTGATGTCCTCCAATGTCGCGGTTGGGGACACCTCCAGCACCTCGTGTGGGGTGGACGCAGCGGCCTGAGGTGTGGTGCGCTCCTGCAGGGCGCCCACCAGCGCCCTGGCGTCCCCCCGCGCGGCCCAGAGGTCACCCACGGGTGTGAAGGCGGTGTCTTTCGTGCGGGGTTGCCACACCACGCCCTGGGCCTGAAGTTGCCGGGCAGCCAGGGTGACCTGCTCGTAAATCTCCGCCCAGCTCTTGGCCCGGTCCCCCTTCGGGGCACTGAGGTCCATCTCGTCGGTGCGGGCCTTCACGTCCAGGGCAAACCGTTCACCATTGCCGGTGATGAGCAGGGCGTCCGCGTCGCCGCCACGCGCCAGGATGATGCTGGTTTCCAGGGTCCAGCCGGTTGGGAGTGCCGCCTGCAGGTCCCGGAGCGCCTGCGCTTCGACCGCGCGGCCGTGGGCGGCGGGGTCCGCCTGTGGGGCCGCGCTGCCCGTCAGGTTCTGACGCATGGCGTCCCAGGCCTGGAGCTGCTGGGCCAGGGTGACCTGATCGGCGATCAGGGTGGTGACCCCGCGGCTGAGGCTGGTCTCGTACTCGCCTTCGGCGCGCCGGGGTTTGTGGCGGCGGCCACGGCGCGGAGGAGGACGCCCTGGGAGGCAGCAGCGGGAGTGGCCAGGGTCATGGGGGATGGCTGCACTGTACTGGCTGAGCGCCGCGCGGTTCTACAGATGTGTGTGGTCTGCCCCCCGAAAACTGGACGGGATGAAGTAGAGAGTCAGGCTCGCCCCGCCAGCCGTAGGCTGGGAAGCGAGGCCCCTATGAAAAACCGGCAGTTCAGCGAAGATCAGATCATCAAGCTGCTCCAGGACGCCAAAAAGGGTGAGAAGCCAGTCGAGGACCTGTGCCGTGACTTCGGCTGCAGTCCGGCGTCCTTTTACGCCTGGAAGAAGAAGTACGGCGACACCACTGTTGGCGAAGCCAAGCGGCTTCGCCAACTCGAGAAAGAGAACGCCCGCCTGCTGAAAATAGTCGGGCAGCAACGCCTGGAAATCGATGCGATGAAGGACGTGATCCAGAAAAAGCGGTGACGCCCGCCGAGAGACGGGCGGCAGCGAGGCAACTCGTTGCCGCCCAGGTCAAGCCCGAACGGGCTTGCCTCCTGGTGGGCATTCCCAGATCCACCTGGTACTACCGTCCGAAGCCGCGTCACGATGGGGATCTCCGGCAGCGCATTCGCGAACTGGCCCTTGTGCATCCTCGACGCGGGTACCGGTTCATTCACGCGCTGCTCGTCCAGGAGGGACATCGCATCAACCGGAAGAAGGTCCGGCGCATCTGGCGCGAGGAGCACCTGACGGTCACGACCAGGCGCCGGAAGAAGATCCGCACTGGGGCGAGTGTTCCCATGCAGGCTGAGTTCCCGGATCACGTGTGGACGTATGACTTCCTGTTCGACCAGACGTTCGGGGGGACAACGCTGAAGATCCTGACGCTGACCGACGAGTTCACCCGTGAATCCCTGGCGCTGCGGGTGGCGGCGTCCTTCACATCCCTGGATGTGAAGGACGTGCTTCAGGACGTCATCGCGGCGCGTGGTGCACCCAGATTCATCCGGAGTGACAACGGGCCAGAGTTTATGGCTCGTGACCTGGGCATCTGGTTGGCTGTGAATGCGGTCGGCACCCGGTTCATTGAGCCGGGGAAGCCCTGGCAAAACGGCTACGCCGAGAGTTTTCACTCTCGGCTGCGGGAGGAATGCCTGAATCTGGAGGTGCTGTACTCGGCGCGGCACGCCCAGGTGGTGCTGGATGGCTACCAGGCGTTTTACAACGAGAGGCGGCCACATTCGTCGCTGGGCTACCGAACCCCTCACGAGCATGCCGAACAGTCCAGGGGGCGGCCGAACGCCCCCCTGTGCGGACAGAACACCGCACAGGCGAACGTCCGACCTTCCCCTGGTCAGGCAGGAACCGCTGATGATGTACCCTGCTCTTGAGCCGAGTCTCTACTCGAAACTGTCCAAAATTTGGGGCCAGCCCATGTGCAGAAACGGAGGCGCCCCGAGCTCCACCTGGAGAGGAGCACAGGCTCAAGGCAGAAGACACCAGGCTGAGTCAGACAGGGCACGTGTCCATGCTGCTGACCTGCGGATGACAATTGAGGGGCCTGCTTCACCACCGCGTATCCGGCCAGCCAGGAGTGTGTGCGGCGGCAGCCACACGAACGCCTTGCACGATCTGTGCGCCGACTCCGCCCATGCCCACCGCCATAGGCTGCTTCTGCGCACAGGGCCTCATGCCTATGGCCACTGGGGGCCTGGCCCCCAGCACCCGATGTGCTGCTCACATGTGCATGACAAAGCACGAGGGCTGCTCTATGGTTGTGCGCGCCCCGGTTCAGGGTCGCTCATCCAACATCACGATCTCATTTCGTCGTGTCGACTCGACACGGCTTGGGCCCCGTATGCCGCCGCGTGCTTGTCGTCTGCCGACAGCACAACGTTAACTATGGAAAGGAGTTAAATGCTGACATCGAGTTTGCCCACACAGGAGCTTGTTGAGAAGGAAATGTGGCAGTTTTTTGCCCGTGGCAAGGCCGGGTGTATTTTCGCCGCTGTTGCGGCCCGTCGGCCAGACTTTTTTCGCTGGCGGCAAACCATTGTGTGGAAACCGAGTATTTTGGAAATTGATCGGAGTATTGCAGAGGCACTGAGCGCAAAAAATGTCTCGACGTTAACCCTGGTGTTTCCAACAGTGACTTCAGTGAGAGACTTACGTGTGCTGATTGGCATGATACGAGCGAGTGAATTCCTCTTCGTCGAAGACGAGGTGAGTCACGACAACCTCCTCTGCCTTGGCATTCGGGCCCGCATCGGCCCGTTGACCTCATGGGTCACTGGATTTGCGACGCATGCCGACATGCCGGTCACCCGACGCGCGCCCTATACCGCCTTGACCCTGCGGATTAAACCCCGCCCGAAGTACAGCGCGGTCATGAAAAAAGCGCCAGAGAATGTTATACATCTCGCCGATATGAACATGCGGGGCCTGAGTCGGGAGCAGTTTCAACAGTACTGGGATCTTTCGCATACACATACAGCGCGACTCCTTGGTCACAAACCAAATATCTTCAGTGCAGCAAAAACGACTTTTGTTCTGCCGCGTCGCCACGAATGAAAATTCACGCTCTCTACCACCGGGCGGCACATGGGCACCCTGGGCGGCGCACAGAACAGCTCATCCTGACCTTGGCGGGCATCCAGGGCCATTTTCCGACGTCCCCTGTGCGGCAGGTGCTGGCCACAGACCTCCATACCCTCCATCAACTGGGATTGGAGCCTGGGGTTTTGAAAGAAGATCTGGTCCTCCAGGATATTGATCTTCACGCCCTCGCCTCTGGCAGTGAACTGGTCTTCGGCGCGGTGCGCTTGCGCCTGACGGTTCACTGCGAACCCTGCAAACAGGTGGGGACCTCCGTCTCCACGCGCACGTTGATGCACCGGCGTGGCTACCTCATGCAGATCATGGCACCGGGTCCGCTGACCCTGGGAAGCCCGGGTCACGTCCGGTCAGATGTGTATGAGGAGATCCCATACCGGGCGGTGGACCGGGTCGCGTGGTACTTGCGACGACTGGACGGTCCGATTGCCAGTACACAGCTCATGGAAGCGCTTGGATTGCCAATGGGCATGTGCCGTGCGCTGCCCCGAATGCTCCGGCACATTGACCCGACCGATGCCGGCAAAGTGACGTTTAAAAGCGCTGAGCGCCGTGCCCGTGCAGAGCGCCTGGCGACGCAGGCGAGAGGCCAGATATGACGCCAAACGGTGGAAAATTTATTGTTGTCTTGGGTGGCGATGGGGCCGGGAAAAGTACGTTGTTACGTACTCTGAAATCAAGCGGTTACTGCACGGTGGACTGGCGCGCCATGCAGGCAGACCCCGCCCTCGCCCAGGTGTATGGCTGGGCCCTGCACAGTGACTCGTCAGAAATCCGCCGACAACTTCAACCAGTCACACGAGCGTTGGACTTCATCAAATTCTATGTGGCGCTCTATGAACATGTTATCCGGCCTAAACTTGATGCTGGACAGGATGTCATCGTTGACTCGTACTACTTTAAATCATTCGCCAAAGAGATCCTCTTCAATGAGCGTGTTGATATCATGGGCAGTCTCCGCCATCTCTTGCCATTGCCCGACGCCATTGTGTATTTGCACGTCAGCCCAGAAATTTCCCTGCTCCGGCGAGGACAGCGGTTCTCCGGCCACGAGTCGTTTGATGGGGCCTGCACGCAGAGTTTCATTCACTTTCAGGATCGTCTCAAGTACGAAATCAACAATCTGATCCGCGACATTGATCGCTGCGATGTGGCCGTAGATGACAAAGATGCAGATGCGGTGGCTGCTGCAGTCTTCAAGCACTTTGCGCTTATAGGAATTCGTCCGATGAACGGACTGATGGAGGCACATGACGCCGCATCCTTCGCCTAAAGAGATTGTCATTTATGACCTGATCGGGATCGGCCTTGGTCCCGCCCAGCTCTCCTTCCTGATCGCGTGCGCTGAGCAGTCTGAATTGGCTGGTTGGAAGATGCTGCATTTGGAGCGGGGCGCTTCCTTTTCGTGGCATGCGGGCATGAGAACGGCCTACAGCATGATTCAGATGTCTTACCTGAAGGATCTGGTGACACTGCGTAATCCCCAAAGTGCGTTTACGTATATTAGCTTTTTACATGACCAGGGCCGTCTTCAGCAGGCAGCCAATCTGAACGATTACACGCCATCGAGATTCGAATATGCACAGTATCTCAGTTGGGTGTTGAACAAGCTCGCCCCCAACGTGCGTTACTCTGCCGAAGTCACCAATCTTGACAAGGTGTGCCTGCCTGAGCACGGAGAAGTCCTCCAGGTCACCTATCAAGACCCCCAGGGCCGCCGCTCCATCGAGTACACGCGGAATATTTACCTCGCGGCAGGAAAAACGCCCTTTGTTCCTGAACACTTGCAAGTCGCTGGCGGGGAGCAGGTGTGGCACACCTCGCACTTCAGCACGGCACTTGCGCACATCCGCAAACACCCGGCGCCCCGGGTGGCGGTGGTCGGCAGTGGCCAAAGTGCAGTTGAAGCACTCCTGACATTGCAAGACGCCTGTCCAGATCTCGAGTTGCACGCCATCTCTCGGGGCCAGCTGTTCCGCGCGGTTGATGCCAATCCGTATGTCAACGGCTTTTACACGTGGGAAAGTGAGCAACGTTTCCACCAGGCAGATCAGGCGTGGCGAGGGCAGGTCCGGGCCGAGCTGTCAAACTCAAACTACGGTGTCGCTGACGTCCGGCTGCTCAATGAGTTGGCCCGACGTGACTATGACGATCGCATCCTTGGTCGCCAACGCTTGCACCGACATTCCCACTGCGAAATTCTGGCCATCGATGAGGAGTCGTGCCTGCTGACTGTGACGCTGCAGGACAGGCAGATTGGTGGTCGACGCGTGCTCAACGTCGATTTTATCGTCTTTGCGACGGGGTATCACTCCGACAACATCAGGGACCTAACAGCTCCAGTCGAATCCTGCGTCGCCACCCCCGGGCAGCAGCTGACCCCTCACCCAGCTGCCGCCTGCCACATTTTGATTGCCGGTCAGAATGGGCCTTCATCCGGTCTGGCAGAAGAGACCATCACGAGCCTGGCACTGCGGGCAGGCGCCCACGTGTCCTTGCTGCTTCACCTAAATGCCCACCGGTTGTCTCCGGGCCCTGGGGTGCAGAGGCGCCCATCTGAGGAAGCCCACCCGACCGGACAAGTGCTTGTGCCATCGTGAACCCAGGGTGGCGAAGCTGGCATTGCCAGCTTCGCCACGACGCTCTGGAATGAAGGAGTTCTTTTGATCCCCAAACCGCTGCGCCCCTTACTTCTCCTGTCGGCTGTCTCGCGGCTGGGCGATCAGCTGTTGTATGTCGCCATGCCTCTCCTGGTCCTAGCGGAGACGGGGCAACCGGCTTATGCCATTCTCGCGGCAGCGGCACGTGGTCTCCCCTACGTCATTTCCCCCTTTATTGGCGCTGTCGTTGATCGGTATCCTTTAAGAACCGTCTACGTTGCTGCTCAGCTCATACAGGCCGTCGCCATTGGGGCCATTCCGCTTCTGAAGGGCCAACCAAGCATCGTCTTACTCCTGCTGATGATCTCAGGGGTGGGGGGGGTATGCTCAAGCCTGCTCAACTTCTACAAGCTGATCCCACTCTGGACGCCGCAAGAGCAGATTGAAGCGGCCATAGGGCGATTTGTCGCGCTGACGGATGCTGTCAAAGTCGTGGGGCCGCTCGTTGCGATCTCGATTGTCCTCTCGATCGGTGCGCCCGCCGCTATTTATGCTGATGCCGTCAGCTTTCTGGTGGCCGCGCTGGGCATTGCGTTCATCCTGCCTGCCACCCAAAAAAGCGAAGTGAGACGGACCAGTCTCGCGCAAGATCTGAAGGAAGGCTTTCGCTACTTCAAAGGCAGTCCAGAAATCCGTCGCCTGACCACCGCCATGTCCCTGTCCAATCTGGGCATTGGCGCGCTGGAGGTCCTGCTGCTCACCACACTGACCCACAGCATGCAGATCCCAGTGGCCCAGGCCAGCCTGGCGCTGAGTGTAGGGGCGTGCGCTGGGCTGGCTGGCAGTGGGCTGACCCGAAAGATCTTTCCTCGCCTCGGAACAACACAGCGGATTACGGTCTGGCTGGCATTGGCTGGCGTTGGCGCTCTATGCCTGACCGTTCCACACCCGCTCATGTTTGTGCTCGGCTTTGTGGTGATTAGTTTTGCAACCTCAGCGAGTAATGTCATCACGATCGCGTATCGGCAGAGCACCATTCCAAGCGAACTTCAAGGACGAGTCAACTCGATTATTCGCATGTTTATATCGGGTGCTGTGCCCATTTCAGGCATTCTTTTGGCAGCCCTGGGGACCTACACTCTTGGTGTGTCTCAAACGCAGTTCGTCGCGCTGATGTGCATTCTGGCGGTGATTGTCTGGCAGTTCGGCGCCTCGGGCGAGCGACAGAACATGTGGACCAAAACATCCTAATAAGTGCAGGTGCGGAGGCGCCGGTGCACGACCTCATCGGTTCAGGAGAGGGAAATGAGCAAATCAGAGATCAGCTGGGTGGTGCTCGTGCATGCCAGCGACAACATTTTGAAGACTGCTTTGAGTGAAGAGCTCAATGTCATTCTTCTGCGGAAGCAAAACCAGTGGACGTCGTATGGCCTGACTCAAGCCCAGGTTTGTTTAACGGTTGACGATGCGCTGGAGAATCTGGATGGTCTAGCGGCCGTGCTCAACCAATACCCTATCGGTGCGGTTCTCTCGTTTATGGAGTCAGGTGTGCTCTTGGCCGCTGCTCTGCGGGAGAGGTGTGGGCTTCCGGGCACACCTCTGGAGGCAGTACAACGTCTTAAAGATAAGGCGCTGATGCGGGCACATCTCCATGACAGGGGGTGCCACCATCTGTCGGTCGCTGCCCATGAGGTGACGCATCTGTCTGCTTTGCAGGCTCACCGCGCTGCCCTTCAGGGCCGGGTGATCGTTAAACCTGTCACGGGCACTGGGAGTGTCCACATCTACGCGCTGGATCCGGGCGACGACGTTCCTGCGCCGCTCATCAATGCGCTGGGCCAAGGCATCCGCTTTCTGGCAGAACCTTTTCTCCAGGGCTTGGAATTCAGTGTAGAGGCCCTCACGATCAACGGCAAACACCACATTGTTGCCGTGACCGAAAAGGTGGTGAACGAGCACTTTGTCGAAGTGGGCCACTGCATTCCGCCGCGGCGCATGTCGCCGGACGCGCTGCAGGGCATTGCCGCTGCGGTCCGTGAGTTTCTGACCGCTATAGGCCTGGTGACTGGGCCAAGTCACACTGAAGTGATGTGGCATGAAGGCCGCGTCACCATCATCGAATCGCACGACCGCGTTGGTGGTGACAAGATCACGGCGCTGGTCACCCAGGCCACGGGTGTTGACCTTATCCGGATGGGGCTGCGTCTGGCGGCTGGGCGGACTGTTGATCCTCCGCCTGAGCTCCAGTGTCTTGGTGCCGCGTGCGTCATCTTCCTGACGCCACCTCCAGGCCGGGTGCTCAGCATTTCATTGGTGCCTCTCCCCCCAGAGCTGCCGATTCTGGAACGGCGGGCGTTCGTACATCCAGGTGACGTCCTCACTCAGGTCAGAAGTTCAAAAGATCGCAGTGGTCTGGTGGTCGCCAGTGGCCCGACCCCAGAGGAGGCGTTTCACCACGCTCAACTGGGGGCTCGAAGCATTCAGTTTTCTATGGCAGTCGATCACTCGGCACACCCCCACCCTGTGCCCACATCACGTTCAACCTGAGGTAACCATGACTGCAAAGACTTTAAACATCCCCGCCGGTACCTATGGCATCGTGGCGCCCATTCAGTCGCTGTTCCAACGGGGGAGGAAGCCCACCGAATCACTCGTCCTGAGCCGCTCAACGCGAACCTGGCCAAAGACTCATACGGCCCGGTATGCCCCGCGCTCAGGCCATGCGCTTGACGGATTTTTCGGAGTCGATCAGGACAATAACGTGGTGCAGGCCGCACTGTCATATGAGGACCTGGGCTGGTCCCGGCGCAATGACTCTTTCACGGAGAACGAGAGCGACCTCAGTCTCGTCGGCTTGATTGATGTTCCAGCGGCCTCGACCGGCGAATACCGCTTGTTTCTCCTGTCTATGCAAAACAAGGACGAGCTTCTGTTTGTCCTGGCGGACACCTGGATTTCAGAGGGCTTTTCTCAACGCGAGTTGCTCGAGCGCATGTGCGCCTTCTCCTCACCTGTCAAGCACAGTATCGTCAGCCATAACGGTCGCCATCTGGTGTATCACAAAGGCGTCGAGTTGGAGCAAAAAATCCAGGTTCAGTCTCCCCATTCTGCCTTTCAACTTGCCCGCACATTTTTCGGTCTGGCGCCTGACTTCGGCCATCCAGCATTTACACCTGGAATTTCTGTCCGAATGGCAGACGTATTTGCGCCAGGTCGATCTTTTTGAACGCTTTTCCGAAGGTCAGGGGACTGGGTACGTGGCCTTTACCCTCCTGCCAGATGGGCAGCTCATGGTGAAGGAAAAAGGTTTTCTGGAAGATGGTCTGCATCGGAGTGAACGCTTCGTCGAATTGCTCAGCCGCGATACACACCTGGGCACGTATTTGGACACGAGGTTTCCCGATTCGAGTTTCGAATATCGTGGCCGGTTTGATCGCTGGAAGTTCGATTTCAATGTCGAATTCCTTACCAGCGGGCATATTTTTTCTGTTGGCTTTGACGAAGTCTATTGCTGGCGATGATTGTCTCAAACAGGTGGAGATCGAATACATTCGGTCCCGCATTCATTACGGGTATGAGTCGCAGGCACCCCAAGTGGAGGCTGATCTCGCTCACCTCTCCAATCATCTCCTTCAACTCTTGCATGATGGTGGCGTTACGGCCGAATTGACACACCTGTCCAAATTGAGTTTTCTTCGAATGCGCCAGGCAGGTCAGCCCGTTTCAGCCTGGCGGCCTCACGCATGACACCCCCTTCTGTCCTGTTGCTCCATAACCGCTCAATTGACCTGCTGATGGACAACGGTTTGTTGTGCCTTCCGCCCGCAGAGTTCGCGGTCCATCTCATCACCACAGATCGCGAGGGGGCAGCGCGTCACGCCCATCAGTTTGCTTCGATTGCGGCCTTCGACTATTTCGATGAAGACGTCATTCGCGCATTGTCCGCCTACCTCATCACGACCTACGGGATCACCAGTGTGGTTGGCACCACGGAGAAGGTGGTTTTATGGGCTGCGCTGCTGCGTGCCCAGTTTGGATTGCCTGGGGCCTCGCCGGACGTTATCGAAAGAATGCGGGATAAGGTGCGCATGAAAGAACGGCTGACGCTCACAGCTGTTCGCACGCCGGCCTACACCCGGGTGCATGCCTTGCAGGACATCGTGGACTTTCAAGCCCAGTTTGGCCGCATCGTCCTGAAGCCCACAGCGGGTGTTGGGAGCATGGGGCTGCAGATCCTCGATACCCCAGCACAGGTCCTCGCCCTGGATAAAGGGCATTTCTCTGATGGTGCGTGGCAGGTCGAAGAATTTATTGACGGTCATATGTTGCATTGCGACTTTATTGCTTTGGCGGGGCAGATCCAGTTCTGTTCTGTCAGTCAATACGTCACCCCACCAGGTCGGTACCAGGACGATTACTTTGGAGGCAGCTTTATGTCACTGATGCGGGTCTCCAGGAGCGGGTGCGGCAGATCGCCCAGGAGATCGTTCAGGCCTTCGAGTTCGAAACGGGCGTCTGTCACTTGGAACTGTTTCATACGCCACGCGATGAACTGGTGTTCTGTGAAATTGCCCGCACGTCCTGGCGGCGGCGGGATTGAATGGCCTGTTCAGCATCTGTACGGCATCAATTTGTTCAGCGAGCATGTTCGGGTCAGTTGTGTGGCGCCTGACACCATGACTTATCCTCGGCTGCCCCTTCGCGCTGGAACAGCAGGTTACGTCGGCCTGCTGGCAGCGGCCAGGGTTTTGAAGTGACGAACATCCAATCCTTCTCGGGGCACCGAATATCAAGCGTGAATCCCTGCGCATTGCGGTCGGTTCCCGCCTGGGGGGCCCGGCACTGCACGGATTACATGGCACATTTTTTTGTGACTGCAGAGGACAGGTCCGAGTTCCAGGAGATCGTGACGCACCTCTGCCGTGGCGGCAGTGTCACTGAGGCCCTTCAGCGGGCCAGAGGTCTTGAACGTGTAGTGACGCTGTGACCAGCGCAACGGCGTGAATGTCCCGCCTGCCCAGATGACACAGGACGGACCTGACCATGGTGACTGACTTGCATGACGGCGTGGACCCGTTCGCCGTGCTTGGCCAGGCGGCTGACCGGCTGATGACACACACCCCGACGCCGCAGGCTGAGGATGACCTGCGCGCCCGCGTCGCCTGGCTGCACGATGTCCGTGGTGTGGCGCAGCAGTGCGAGGGAGCAACCGGCGATATCCGCTGGACGGATGTGAGTCCGAGAATAGCCTTGAAGGCTGTGTTTCTGTACGCCATGCAGCTTGGTCTCGAGATCCTCGGACCTGTCACCGTCATACGGGTGGTGGCAAGTTGTTGGGGTAACATGGAGCTGAAGGAGCAGGAGCTTCTCAGCGACTGGTTTGCCCTCGCTGTAATGGGGATCCTCTCTGGCTGTACCACGCTTCACCCTCAGCTTACAGCAGCGCCTGCCATTCGGCCTCGTACTGCGGATGCGGCGGGGATCACCCAGGCGCCGGGCTGCCTGGAGACGCACCTCATGCAGCTCTACCACGTTTGGTTCGACCAACAGGCACTGTTCGCACGTGGCGATCGCCCGCAGGGGCTCTCCCGCTCCAGCCACGCCTGCGCCACCTGTTGCGCCAGCAAAGCCAGCCCCGCACGAGTTTCGAACCTGAGCCCTTCAGCCCATTCGCTGCCGTCCAGGCCAGGCAGAAAGGGGGCCCTGATAGAGGCTCAGTGCCCGAGACAGATTCTGCGCGATCAGGGCCGCGCGCCATTCCAGGAGGTCCAGGCGCACGGCATAGCCCGCACCGATCTGGTAGCGCCGCGCGTGGTACGGCCCGTCAGTGATAATTACGTCCTCCCCGATGTGCCGCCGCGCTTTCCGCCAGATGGGTCTTGATGGCACTGGCCGCAGCATTGGGGAATTTGTCCGGGTATAACACCAGCTGAAAGTCCTGCCGGGTCTGGCCTGGCCGCAGCACCAGGCACGCCAGAAGGGCTACGGCCCTGGGCTCAGTGGCACAGCCTCGCCTTCCACGGTGACCTGCTCGGTCCCAGGGTGGAGATGTCCAGGCGCGTCAGGGGCCCGTCCAGGCCCTGCACTGGCACGCCCGCAGGCCAGCGGCGTTCCCGAGCAGACCAGAGAGCGCGAGCGGAGCGCTGGATCGAGTGCGCCGGCGTGCAGGCTCTCGGCCACATCCTCCAGGTCCGGCCGTGAACGCCGGCAGCATCTGCAATCGGGGCGAAATCTTCGGCGGCCGCCTGCAATTGGGCTGGAAAGTCAGCGGAGCGGCTGAGGTACAGGGCGTGCGCGTGATGGAGTTTCGCCCGCGCGGCCCAGACCGGCTGGCCTTGCGCCGTGGACCCTTCCGTCGCCTGGGTCAGGTCCCGCGCGGCCTGCAGCGGCTGGCCTTCCCGCCAAGCCAGAATGCCCCGGGCCAGCAGCACGGCGGGTGGCAGTGACTGACCAGGCGGGGTCACCCACAGGTACAGCGCTGCATACCCCTGCGCGAAGCGCCCCTGCCGCCCGTGGTATTCCGCGAGTCTGGGCGCCAGCCACCGGGGGCGATCTCCACATCCTCCAGAGCGTCGGTCATCCCCTGCAGGGTCGTGAGCACCTGGCCGTACTGCCGCCACTCGCCCCGCCGGGCGTGCAGCATGGCCATGCTGGTCATCAGGTGCCCTTTGGCGCGCTGGGAGGACGTGGTGTCCAGCAAAGCCCTGGCTTCTTCCAGCGCGTCCCCGATGTCGTGGGCCTCCCCACAGCCACGAGCAGATCGAGCCAGCCCTGCAAGGCGGTCAGCCGCGGCAAGGGGTTGGGAGCCGCCGGCAGGTTGAGCAGCACCGCGCGGTAGAGCCGGGTGGCGCGCGCCACCTGCCCGCTTGTGACGAGCATCCGGGCCAGCGACACCGTTACTCGGACCGCCCCAGCTTCGTCCCCGAGGGCCAGGTAGCCGTGCATCGCCCGCTCCACGCGCCGGAGACCTGACTCAGTCGCGCCCTGCTGAAACTCGGTCACACCCCACCAGCGTTCCAGCCGCCACTGGAGCTCACCGTCCATTTGATTGGCGTATTCAGCGAAGTGTGCCTGGGCTTCCCCCACCGGCCCGTGGCGCGCAGGAGATTGCCGTATTCCACGGTGGCTTCCCGGTCACCGGTCAGATGGGCGCGCAGCAGCTCAGGTTCGGCCTGCTGGAACCGCCCAACCGCAGTGCACTGACACACCAGCAGACGCCGTTCACTGGTCGTCAGGTGTGCCTGACCCTGCAGATCGGTGACGAGTTGCTCGTACTGGCCCTGCTCGAAGAGTCTTTGAACGCTGCACTGGACGCCTTTTCCGATGTTCGACCGATGCCTTCATAGCTTCGGCGGGATGAAATTCATGTCTGTGTTGAGGCTGCTGTTCGGCCTGGTGGTCGCGTCATGGGGCGTGGCTCAGGCGGAACCCACGATACCGCCCCCACCCCGCCCGCGACTGGCAGCACGCCCAATGGGCTGGGTAGCAACGACTACGGCTTGGAGTGACGTGTCAGTACGGGGCACGTGCCGAGGTTAGAGCGTTGCCCTTCGGTCATTGAAATTGAACAGACAGGTTATTCACTTTCAGGAGGATCTCGATGCACCACGTCCCCGTTTCATCAAGCAATCTCGCTTCTGTTGGCTATGACGCTCTTACGCAGACTTTGGAAGTCGCTTTCCAGAATGGCAGTCTGTATAGCTATGCG